>DATNCF010000474.1:0-7679 GCA_035571675.1 Burkholderiales bacterium
AGGATCTTGTTGCCCGAGGCGAGCGCGGCGCGCAGCGGCGAGTCGTAATTGCGCGAGATCTCGCTGTCCGGCAGGTTGAGCTTCTTCAGCCAGGCCTCGGCGCTGACCTGATAGATGCAGTCGAGCCCCACCGCCTTGGCCCCGGCCGCGGTCAGCACGTCCATTGCCTGGCCGAAGTACGGCGCCCAGAACGCCAGCGGATCGTCCTTGAGCGCGTCGAGCGTATCGTCGTCCATGGTGACCACGGCCACGTGCTGGGGTATGTAGCGCACGCCGCCGATGACATGCCAGTAGTCGTAGTAGACGTTCTCCAGCGACTCCAGCCAGCCGGCGCGCGACGCCGCCAGCGCCACCATGCAGGCGAGCAGCGGCACGCCGGCCAGGCGGATGAGCCTGCGGCGCAGGATGGCGGCGCGGTTGATCCTGGGTGGGCGCTTGCGCCGGTCGCCGCCTCCGCGCTTTGCAGCTTGCGCCGGCTGCTGCGCCTGCGCCGGTTCAGTCGCCGACATACACGAAGGGCGCCCAGAAGAACGGATTGCCGCGCGAGAAGCGGAAATTGCCGCCCTGGTAGACGGTGGTGAGCAGCTTGCGGCGCGCATCGGCCGCCGCGGCCAGCGCGGACTGGCCCGACTTGATGTTGCGGAAGGTGTCGGTCATCAGCGCCTCGGTGGACAGGCTGTCCACGCTCCAGTGCGAGACCAGCAGCGCGCGCGCGCCGGCGTACATGAAGGCGCGCGTCAGGCCGGCGAAGCCTTCGCCGTTGTTGGCCTGGGCCGATTCGCCGGCGGTGTTGCAGGCCGACAGCGCCACCAGGTCGGCGTCGAGCTCCAGGTCTTCGATGACCTCTTTCATGGTGAGCAGTCCGTCCTCGCGGCCCAGGTCGCCCACCAGCGACAGGGCGAGCGCCGGCTGCGCGCCGGACTTTTTCGCCTGGACAGTCCGCGCCGGGCCCGCATCGTCCGGGCCGCGCGCCGCCGCCGGAATGAACTCGCCGCCGAGAAAGCCGTGGGTGGCGAACAGCACGTAGCGCGCATCTTTCAGTTCGCCGGCCTTGGCTGCGCTCTCCTGGGCGGCGTCGCCGATGAACAGCCTGCTGTCGCCGCCCAGCAGCTTGGCGATGGAGCGCGCCTCGTCGGCCGTCTCCTCCAGGCGCGGAATGGACGGCGTGCCGTCGCGGCGCCGCGGCACGCTGGCGCCCATGGCTTCGAGCATGGCGCTGGTGGCCGCGGAGAACTGCTTGCCGGCGGCGGGAGAAAAGTCCGGATCGGCGAAGGCCACCAGCTCGCGCCTGCGCGCTCCGGCGGGCTTGGGATAGAGCCGCTGCGAAGTCAGCGCGGCCAGGCTGGGCAGGTAGGCGAAGCGCAAGTGCGCGCCGAGGTAGTCGGGCAGCGTGTACTCGCCCAGCAAGGGGCGCTCGGCGCTGCCGTCGGAGGCGGCGCGCGCGGCGCGGAAAGCCTGTTCGTCGGCGGCGGTCCAGTGCGTCACCAGCGCATCCAGGGGCAGGGTGTTCAGCGGACCGTCGGCCACGGCAATGACCTTGGAACTGCCCTCTATGACATCGGCCACGGGCTGCACCAGGTCGCGGTACAGCGCGTGCAGGGCGGCCGGGTCGATCTGGCGCAGGAACAGCACCGAGTCGCCGGCGGTGACCTTTTCGATGGCGCGCCGCACCGACAGCACGCGCGCCGCGACGTCGTCGCGCCGCACCGCGGTGAGCGCCATCTTGAAGCGCTCGCGCGTCACCGCGAACACGATGGCCTGCTGCGGCAGCAGCACGAAGGTGAGCAGGGCCTCGCCCGGACGCAGCAGCTTGCCCTGCACGTCCTGCACCGTGACCGGCTTGGGATTGGTCAATTCCATGTAGCGCGGATAGCGCGCCAGCAACTCGGCTTCCACCGCGGCCAGCTCGCGCGACGCGGCATCGGCCTGGGCCGACAGCTCGGTGCGGCGCGCCTCCGCATTCGCTGCGTCGGCCGGCAGCGTCACCAGCGACTGGCGCAGCGCGTCCTCGCGCTCGCGCAGCGCGTCGCGGCGGCCGCGCAGTTGCTGGAAGGCCGGCTCGCTGGAAAAGCGTGCCACGTCGGCAATGCGCATCATTTCGGTGAACACCCGGCTCTGGTTGCGCGAGGCAATCTCCAGGATCTGGCGGTCGTAGCCGCCCTGGGGACTCTGCTTGTGCAGCTCCAGCAGCAGCCTGATGGTCTCGAGGTAAATGTTGCCGAACTGGCCGAGAAAAGCCTGGCGCGTGTCCTCGGACAGGCCGCGAGTGCTCACGTACAACCGGTCCAGGGTTTCCACCGCTTCGCGGTAGTAGGGCAGCGCCTCGCGATAACGGCCGCGCTTGGCCAGCGCGAATCCAAGGCGGCTGTCGTTGAGCAGCAGCGTGCGCGGGTTGCCGGCCTTGCGCGAGGTATCGACGGCGCGCAGGTACACCTGCTCGGATTCGACCACCTTGCCCTGGCGGTCCAGCGACAGCGCCAGGGTGGTGAGCGTGGCCGCGGTGTCGGGGTGCAGGGGGCCCACGCGCCTTTCCAGGATAGCCAGGGCGCGGCGCTGGAGCCCCTCGGCTTCGGCTGAGCGGCCCGCCTGGTCGAGGAAAGCCGAGAGGTTGTTGAGGGTGTTGGCCACGGCCGGATGGTCCGGCCCCAGCGCGCGCTCCTGGATGGACAGCGCGCGCCGGTACATGCCCTCCACTTCGGAGAGCACCTGCACCTGGCCAAGCCTCCTCTGGGCAAGCTGCTCGGCGCCCGAAGTGCGCACGTCCTTGCCCTGCTCCAGCAGCACGTTGGCGAGGTTGTTCAGGCTGGTGGCGGTGTCGGGGTGGTCGCGCCCCAGCACCTTCTCGCGAATGGCCAGGGCGCGGCGGTGCGCTTCCTCGGCCGCGGCAAGCTTGCCCTGCAGATAGCGCACGTTGCCCAGATTGGACCAACCGGTGGCAGTGAGCGGGTTGTCCGGCCCGAGGGTTTTTTCGTAAATCGCCAGCGCGCGGTCGTGCAGGGTCTCGGCCTCGCCGTACTGGCCCTGCGCGGCCAGGGCATCGGCGCGCGCCGCGAGCTGCTCGGGTGTGTCGCCGCCGCCGCGTTGGCCGGCTTGGGCAGGGCGTGAGGACGGTGATTGGCCCGGCCTCGCCTGCTGGCCCGATGCCAGGGCCGCATCGGCCCCCAGCTTGCCCTGCGCATCCAGCACGCGGCCGAGATTGGACAGCGTGGTGGCGGTATCGGGATCGTTGGGCCCCTGGGCCTTCTGCAGAATGGCGTAGGCGCGGCGCAGCAGCACTTCGGCGCCGGCATAGTCGGCCTGGCGTTCCAGCACCAGCGCAAGGTTGTTCAGCGCCGAAGCCACGTTCACCGAGTTCGGCCCGGAGCGCTTTTCGTAAATCTCCAGCGCCTGCCTGAACAGGCCCTCGGCGTCGGCATAGCGCGCCTGCTTCAACAGCACGCCGCCGAGAATGGAATAGCCCGCGGCCTGGTTGGCATGGTCGGCGGGGAAGATGCGGCGCCCCTCGTCCACCAGCGCCCGCGCCGCGCGCTCGGCGCCGGCCAAGTCGCCCCTGGCGAGCAGGTCTTCGGCCTGGTCGGCCAACGACTGCCACAGACGATCATCAATGCGCTGCGTGGCAGCCCGCCCAGTATTGCCCGATGAAGTTTGGGCTGGCACCGACGTACTGAAACAGGCTGCGCCGGCCAAGGCCGCTGTCAGACAAGCACCGAGCGCGCTATAGAGTTTGTCCATCGCCGCGCGAATTATAGCGGCGAGACCAAGAGGATTTGAGGGAAGCCCGGACTGAGGGGAACTAAGTCGTGTCAGCAGGCCTGATGTAGATAGACGCGGCGCAGCAACTCGGTGGCCGCAACGTCCTGAGGCTCGGGGTAAATGGCGGATGCGGCGGGCTCGACTGCCCTCGAAGCGAGCATTGCCTTGTCATGGACAGGCGCAAGGCGACGGGGACTCGCGCCGAATTTTCGAAACTGCGCGAGAGAGTTTCGCCGCCAGCCTTGCCAGAATCGCCGCATGTCCGTTACTCCCCCTTACAAGGGAAATAACGGTCGGCAGCGGAAAAAATTTAGAGGGGAATGGCCGCTGCGCTGGCCACTCAGGCAGCCTTGGTCGCTTCCGCCACCGGCTCCTGCGGTGCCTTGGCGACGTCGCGGGTACGCGCGATCAGCACGCTGCAGGGGGCCCAGTCGATGATGTTCTTGCCCACCGAGCCGCGCCACCAGCGCGCCGCGAAGGTCACCCGCTGGGAGTGGCCCACCACGATCAGGTCGCAGCTGAGTTCCTTGGCGAGGCGGCAGATTTCTTCCACCGGCTCGCCCACGGCCAGGTGGCCTTGTACGCCGAAGCCGCGCTCCTTCAACTGCGCCACGCCCTCGTCGAGGATTTCGCGCGCGCGCTTTTTCTCCTCCTCCAGCAACTCCTCGGGCAGGAAGCCCTCGGTGAGGAACATGCTGGATGGCATGCCGGCCACCGCCAGCAGGTGCGTGTCCGCCTTGGTGAAAGCGGCTATTTCACGGCAGGCAAGCAGGGCGCTCTTGCCGTCAGCCGAGCCGTTATAGGCCATCAGGATACGAGTGAACATGGTTGCCTCCTGTCAGGTCTTGCGAAGAGGAACGGCCAGCTGGGAAAGAGAAATGCAACCGCGCTTCGCCCGGGATGCGGCGGCGAAGCGGCACTGCGGGTACAGGGTCCGCGTGGTCCATCTTCGCGGCCCAGCCCCACGGAACGGTTTTTCATGGCTCCTCCATCAATCAACCGAACCCGTTGCCCACCGCCGGCGCCGCGGCCGTTTCCGGCCGCCGGCAAGGCGTTTGTTGTTGTGGCCCAAACCTTCGCGGCGGCAACGTGAGCACTTTGCCCCAAATTGAGGGGATACGTCAAACTTTGCGCTCAGGCAGTAGAATCCGCCTCCAATAAAACAACAAGCCCGTCAATACTGGTCCAACCGGCATGGCCGCTCCTTCCCGCCGCAGCAAACCCGCCACAAGAAGTGCTCCCAGGAAGGCGCCGGGCGGCCGGCGGTCCCGCGCCGCGGGCCGCGCCGACCCCCGCCCCGGACCCGAGGGCGAATCCACCATGGAGCGCATCCTGCGCGTGGTGGCCGCCATGTACCGCGAGCACGGCTACGACCAATGCAGCATGGCCGACATGGCCAAGCGCGTGGGCTTCTCGGCGCCGGCCTTCTACCACTATTTCCGCTCCAAGGAAGAGATCCTGGCGGCCTTCCTGGAATACACCATCGCCGACCTGCTGGCCACGGTGTCGGCGCGCATCACGGGCGACACCTGGAGCGAAAAACTGGCCAGCTTCATGCGCGCCTACGTCCTGTGGCATCTCCAGCAGACACCCTTCCCGGAAGCATACGAGCGCATTTTCGCGCTGGGCCACCTGCGCAATTCGCTGCCGCCGCTGCTGCGAAAGAAAATCCTCGCCTCCGAGCGCAAGTTCTACGAACTGTGCAGGGAACTGGTGGCAGGCGGCATCGCGGCCAAGGAATTCCGCAAGACGCCGGTGGCCCCGGCCACCTTCGCCATCCTGGGTATCAGCGACTACATCCTGGGCTGGTACCGGTCCAAGGGGCCGCTGGCGCCGGCACGACTGGCCGACGAATACGCCGAGCTGGTCGTGCGCATGCTGCAAGCTGACAAAAAGCCTACAAAGTAGCCCGGATGCGCAAAAGACCGCTGCCGCGCCCCCTGGAAAAGGCCCTGCGTCAGCGTCTGCTGGATGCACCGCCGCAAGCGGTGCAATCGGCCACGCCGGATCTTTTTCCCGTCGAACTGGAAGCCGCGCTGGACCGGGCGGTGCAGACGTTTCGAGCCGAACGGCCCGCCCGACGCAGCAGGCCCACTTCTTAGGGTGCGCCCTCCGCCAGAGGCGTCTTGGTTCACGCGCGTCAGTGTCAGCGCCAGCCGGCAGCCTGGCGCACCCAGCGCTCCAGTGAACCGGCGTCCATGGCGCCCGACTGGCGCGCCACCTCCCGCCCGTTCTTGAACATCACCAGGGTGGGGATGGCGCGTATGTTGTAGCGGCCGGCCAGTTCCCGTTCAACCTCGGTGTTGACCTTGGCCAGGCGGTAGTGGGGCTCGAGGCTGGCGGCGGCCTTTTCGAACTGCGGCGCCATGGCGCGGCAGGGCCCGCACCAAGGCGCCCAGAAGTCCACCACCACCGGGAGATCTGACTTGACGGCATGCGCATCGAAGTTGCGGCCGTGAAGTTCCACCGGCTGGGCGTTGAACAGCGGCTGCTTGCAGCGCCCGCAGGTTCCCCCATCGTTCAGGCGGGCGCCGGGAACGCGGTTCACCGAATCGCAATGCGGGCAAACGACGTGCAGGCGGTTGTCACTCATGATCGTTCCGACTCGAACTTTCCATTCGGGTTCAATGGAGACTGGGACAGCCGTTTTCAAGGCGGTCCTACACTGCGTCAAGACGGTCCTACACGGCGCGGTTATCATGCCGCGATGCCCGCAAAAAAGACCTCGAGAAAAGCCAAAGTCGGCGCGGCGCCCGATACCCGCCCAGGGACGAAAGGGGTACGTGCAGCCGCCGCCGCGAAAGCGCCGGCCGCGCCCGAGCGGCAGCGCTGTTCCTGGTGCCTGGGCTCGCCCGCCTACATGCGCTATCACGACGAAGAATGGGGCGTGCCCGTGCACAATGACCGCACGCTGTTCGAGTTCCTCATCCTCGAGGGGGCGCAGGCGGGCCTGTCCTGGTCCACCATCCTCGCCAAGCGCGAGCGCTACCGCAAGGTGTTCGCCGACTTCGATCCGGCGCGGGTGGCGCGCTTCGGCGCGCGCGACGTGGCGCGGCTGATGCAGGATCCCGGCATTGTGCGCAACCGGCTCAAGATCGAATCCACGCTCAGCAACGCCAAGGCCTTTCTGGCGGTGCAGAAGGAATTCGGCAGCTTCGACCGCTACGTCTGGTCCTTCGTCGGTGGCCGTCCCCTGCCGGGGCGGCGCGACAGCTTGTCGAAGGTGCCGGCCAGCACGCCCGAGTCGGACGCCATGTCCAAGGACCTCAAGAAGCGCGGCTTCCGTTTCGTGGGCTCGACCATTTGCTACGCCTTCATGCAGGCCGTGGGCATGGTGAACGACCATGTGGCCGGCTGCTGGAAATACCGGGCGGCCGGGGGAGCGCGAGGATGAAGTGGCAGGCTGGGGTCAGGACAGCCGCGCTGGCAATGCTGCTTGTTGCCTGGACGAACACCACTCCGGCACAAGCGCCCGAAGGGCGAGACGACTCGGCGCAGACGGCCACCGTCATCCTGGTGGCGGCGCCCAACCTGACGGACGCACCCTACCGCCGCTCAGTCATTATCGTCACGCCCACCGAGGGCGACCGCCACATCGGCATCATCATCAACCGCCCCACCCGGCGCTCGCTGTCGAGCCTGTTCCCCGACCACGCCCCCTCCAGGGCTGTGGTGGAGCCCGTGTATTTCGGCGGCCCCATGGCGAGCGGGGCGCTGTTCGCCATCGCGCACGGCGACCGCGGCCTCAAGGGCAGCGTGCCGCTCATGAAGGACCTCACCCTGGCGCTGGCCGCCACCGCCGTGGACAGCATCATCGAAAGCACGCCCAACGAGGCGCGCTACTACGTGGGCAGCGTGCAGTGGCAGCCGGGCGAACTGCGCCAGGAATTGCGCCGCGGCCTGTGGGACGTGCTGGAAGCCGACCC
>DATNCF010000475.1:0-5057 GCA_035571675.1 Burkholderiales bacterium
ATAAACGTGTTCGCGGATGTATTCGCTCGGGGGACGGCGGTTCGCTCCCCAAGGGTAGACGTCGCTCCACATGTCGGCGTTTTCGTCCATCTGATAGAGGGCGCACGCCAGCCAGCTCGCCTGGGTTTCGGCGAAGTACAGTTGCAAGGCGGGGAAGCGGTCAAACACCTGGGTCGCAAGGAGCTGGGCCACGGTCATCATCGGAGGTATGAACGCCTGGCGCACGACGAGATGCTCGCCTGGGACGCTAAAAGGCGGCGGCGGGCTCTGGGTCAGGACGACGGGATAGCGATGCCCGAAGTGCGTGTGGGCCGTTAGCGGCATCTTCATGTCGAGCGCAGCCGCCCAAAAGCGGTCGTCTTCCGGCTTTGCGACCAGGCCGCCTGAGGGGAAGTAGGCCAGGTTGACCGCCTTCAGACCCGCCTTGCGGCACCATTCCAATTCCTCCAGGGCGTCATCCAGACCGCTCGCCGGAATGGCCCCCGGCGCGATAAGGCGGTCCGGGGCCACGACGCAGTACTCTTCCGCCAGATAGCGATTATAGGCGCGAATGATGGCGCGGTAGATGGTCTTGTCCTCGATGCGCGACAGAGCCGCCATCAGATAGACCGGCGGGAACAGAATTTCAGCATCCACTCCGTGCTCGTCTTGCTCGCGCAGGCGCTGGGCCCCTCCCCCTGTGCCCGGCGCGGGGGAACCATCCGCATTCCAATACGAAACCGGCGCCCCCTGTTTACGGCCGGCAAGAAGGTTGGAGCCATTGCGAATCAGGGGCCAGCCTTCGAGAAGCAGAGCCTCTCCTCCCTGTCTGAGTTTAACGACCCGCGGCGCGCGGTCATGGAATTCGCGCGGGATGAAAGGCAATAGGCGATCGGGCGGCAACTCCAGATGCCCGTCAGCCGATATCACGCGATATTTTCTCACTTGAAAGAATCCTCATGCGACTGGACGGGCCTCCGTTTGGCACCTGCCCGATCCGTTCTTCCTGGATGTGAAAGTTAGCACAAATGTTTTCCTGCTCCTTGGGGCATCCCGCCACCGGGTCTTCCATGCTATGCGGCCCATGCCGCCTCCACGCGGTCGCGCCCCGTGCCCTTGGCCTGGTATAGCGCCTCGTCCGCCCGCATGAGCGTTTGCTCAATGGACTCCCCGGCATGGTATTCAGTGACGCCTATCGAAATCGAAATCTGCAAACGCGGCCCGGAGCCCGCAAATCGCAGCTCCCTGGCATGCTGCAGGATGTTCTCGGCGGCTATTCGGGCGCCACGTCTCCCGGTGTTGGTGAGGACCAGCAGGAATTCCTCTCCTCCATAGCGCCCGAAGTAATCGGACGCGCGCACGTGCTTGAGGACTTCCTGCGAAAATTCCCTGAGCACCCGGTCTCCGACATGGTGGCCGTGCGCGTCGTTGATGTGCTTGAAGTGATCGATATCCATCAGGCACACATGAAACGTCGCACCAGACCGGGCGCTGCCGTTCTGAAGGTTGCGCAGCAGGCCCATCAACTGGCGCCGGTTGTTGGCGCCGGTGAGCTCGTCGCGGGTGGCCAAATCCTCCGATGCCCGCAGCGCCTCCTCGAGTCTGGCCTTGCTGGACGCCAGTTGCTTTCGCAACCGGCCTATATGTCCCCCTACCAGTGAAAACCAGGTCGAAAATACCGAAAGAACGGCCAAGTCAAGCAGCGTGAGCGTGTTGTCAACGCCGTCAGGTCGGAAACGGAGCTCGCACAGCGCCATCACACCATAGGCCGCGATCGCAATGGCGGCAACGTAAAGAAAGCCCTTGGTACTGAGGCGAAAGAGTCCGAATATGAACGAAAAGGGCAGCAGCGCGACAATGATCGTTCGCCCCGGAGGGCTTGCGAAATACATGGTCATGGTCAGCACCAAAATGGCGCTCACCATCATTTCAGCCGTGAGGCTTGGATCGGACGCCAGTCGGTTCGCGCCTGACCGGAAAAGCACGTAAAAAAGCGCGACAAAAATGACCATGCAACCGCCGGCGATCTCGAGCCCGACCGGCTGGAGGTGCCCCGCCAGGCACAGGAGAGACAACAGCAGCCAGGTCAGCCCGGAAGTTGCCACGGCAGCAAGATAGCGCCGAATACGATGCGCCTGGACGGAATCCATCTTCCCAAAAAACAGGGCCTTCCGTCGCGATAAACGCAGCGTCGCCCCTTCCGAGAGGTCCATCACCCCCCTCCCTTCTGCAAAGAGCACCCCGCGGCCCGTCGGCCGGGTCGAAGGCATCTCATTTGGAGATGTTCGCATATCTTAGCGCGCCTTTCCATGGCCGCAAAGAGGCCGGTGCTGAAAGCATGGACAAGGCGCCCCAATCAGGTAGGGGTGACGGTCGGGGTGCGGAAACGGGCACACAAGACCGGGTAGGTTTGTCGGAATCAGCAGCGCCGGCGTTGACCGGGCCCTCATCGACTGCCATGGTGCAGCAGTGCGGAACCCGCTCCCGGTGCCGATTATCCAGCCATGATAGATTGAGCTCGGATACGCCAAGGCCGAGGAGACTGCCGTGACCGCCGAAGCTTTACTTCAGCTCGTTAGTCATGCGGTCCTCATTCTGGCTTTTGTCATGGTAGCCCTGCGCTGCAGGCGCCATCCCACCCCCGCCAACCTGAACGTGGCGGCGTTTTTCGGGCTCGCGGCACTCTTCATCGCGCACTATTGGGCGGTCATCGTGCTCGAGCTGCGCCCCGAGAGCCTGTTCAACCGGCTTTTCCCAATGCTGGTGCTGGCCATGCCGGTGCTGCTGTTGCGGCTGGCGGACGGTTTCACGAACGTGCCCAGGTCCGCCTTCTTTGCCAGCGGCCTGGGGCTGGTGCTTTCCAGCGTCGCCTTGGCTGCCTCGGTGCCCGTTGCCCTGCCCGCCCTTGCCATAATCGTCTTCTATTTTGTGGGCACCAGCGCCTACGCCTCCCAGCTTTTCTGGCTGTCCCGGCGAGATTCCATCGGCGCGAACAAGCGTCGGCTCTCGGCCATCGTCGTCGGCACTTGCTGCCTTGCCGGGGCCCTGCTGGTGGGGACCATTCGAAGTTTCACCCACACGCCCTTGCCATGGATGCCCGTCTTGAGCCAACTCCTGGCGCTCGGCACTGCAATCAGCTACTTCGTCGGGTTCACGCCGCCGCGATTCCTGCGCCGAGCCTGGCAACAGCCCGAACTGCTTGCCTTCCTGGCGGACAGCCCGTCGATACTTGCGGCCGAGACGGACGTTTTGATGCTCAGGTCGCTGGAAGCACGGGCCAGCGCAGTGCTCGGAGGGGGCGGTTGCAGCGTGGGCTTGTTTGACGCCGGCCGCAACACACTTTCATTCCTCACGCCCGACAATTCCCGTTTCGACATTCCGGTCGATCAGACGACGGTTGCCGGCCGCGTGCTGACGGAGCAGCGGCCGGTCGCCTGGAACGAGGTCGCCACTGATCACCCCTTCGTGGCGTCCTTCTACAAGAAGCACGCGATCAAAGCCATGCTGTTCGCCCCCATGACGGTCGGGGACCGGCGTCTGGGCGTGCTCGCCTGCTACGCGGTGGGCCACCTCATCTTCTCGGAGGAGGACCTGGACCTCCTTGACCACGTCGCCAAACAGGCCGCAATGCTGCTGGAGGGGCGCAGCCTGCTCGCCAGGCGCGCCCAAGCGTTGGCGGCGGAACAGGCCTCACAAGCCCAGGCCAGACTGGCCGCCATCATCGAATCCTCGCATGACGCGGTGATCAGCAAGACCCTGGACGGCACCATTCTCAGCTGGAACAGCGCGGCGGAGCAGCTCTATGGCTACACGGCGGCGGAGGCTGTGGGTCGATCGATCACCATGCTCAATCCGCCGGACCGATCGGACGAAGAACCGGCCATACTTGAGCACATTCGGCACGGCGAGCGGGTCAAGGAATTCGAGACCGTTAGGCTGCGGAAAGACGGCACACCGGTCGAAGTTTCCGTGACTGTTTCACCGGTGCTCGACGGTTCAGGCCGGGTTATCGGCGCCTCCAATATCGGACGCGATATTTCGGTCAGGAAGCAAGCCGAAAAAGCCCTCGAAGAAAGCCGTCAACGGCTTGAATTGGCCATGGATGCCGGCAAGATGGGTTCCTGGGAATGGGACTTGCAAGCCAACGCAATCACCGCCTCGCCTGCGCTGGAAATGATCCACGGTTTCGAGCCGGGTTCGTTTTCCGGATCGCCACGGGTTTTTCGCGATCAAATCCACCCTGATGACCTGGCGCACGTGTTGGCTTCTGTTCAACAGACCATGGCCTCGGGGTCCGACATGCACATGGAATACCGCATCGTTCTCACCGACGGCAGCATGCGCTGGCTGGAAAGTCGCGGCAGGATTCGGATGGACGAAAAGAACCGCAAGCGTTTGGTCGGTGTCACATGGGACATTACGGCGCGCAAGACCGCTGAGTTGGCACTTCGCGATGCCGACAGGCGCAAGGAGGAATTCCTGGCCATTCTTTCCCATGAGTTGCGCAATCCCCTCGCGCCCATCCGCAATGCCGCGGAGGTGCTGATCCGAAAAGGCTCCCAGGATGCCGAGTCGAGGTTGTCGCATGAAATCATCGCCCGCCAAGTGACGCACATGGCGCGGCTGCTCGATGATTTGCTGGATGTAAGCCGGATCAGCCGCGGCAAACTGGAACTGCGCCCGCGGCCGGTGGAGGTGAAGTCCCTGATGGAGGCGGCAATTGAAACGAGCCGCCCCTCCATCGAGAGAGCGGGCCATCAATTGACGGTGCGCTTCCCGCCAGAAGCGGTTTATGTGAATGGCGATCCATTCCGGCTCGCCCAGGTCCTGTCCAACCTGATAAACAACGCGGCGAAATATACGCCCGATCACGGGCGCATAGAGTTCAGTGCGAGGGTCGAGGCGTCGTGGATTGCCCTATCCGTCGGCGACAACGGCATCGGAATGTCCGCGCATACGCTCGCAAAAGCGTTTGAAATGTTTGCGCAAGCGGCGCCAGCATTGGAGCGCGCGCAGGGTGGGCTCGGCGTGGGGCTATCCCTGGTCAAGAGCCTGGTGGAAATGCACGGCGGCAGCGT
>DATNCF010000476.1:0-2528 GCA_035571675.1 Burkholderiales bacterium
GCCGCGCTCCTCGGCGAAGGCGACCAGGGGGTCGGCGCCGTCCAGGGGCGGCGGGTCGCCGAGCGCGGCCACGCGCACGTAGCCGCCGCCGTCAGCGGTGCGCGCGTACAGCGCCGCCACGTCGAGCTGCGAGGCCTGGGCAAGAAAGCCGAGCAGGTCGGCCCCGCCGGGCAGCGGCCCCTCACCGGTGCGGCCGGCGATGCGCCGGCGCAGGTCGGATATGGCGTCGCGCAGCGTGGTCGGCCGCGACAGCAGGTCCTGCTCCAGCCGGTCGTGCGACAGGCGCACCAGGTACAGGCGCTTGAGGATGCGCTCCACCCGGTCTTCCAGGTAGAGGTTGATCTCGCTGTTGCGGCGCAGCCGGGTCTGCCAGTTGCCGCTGTATTCGCCGCAGATTATGGTGAGCAGCAGCCCCCCCAGGAAGTACAGCTTGGGGATGTCGGCGTGCAGTGGGTCGGGCTGGAGCACTGACCAGCCAAGGAACAGCAGCGCGGCGCCCACCACGCCCGGGCCCACGCCGTAGCGCATGGCCACCAGCACCGGCGCGAACCACGACCAGGGAAACTGGGAATCGATGAACAGCGGATCGTGCGGCGACACCCAGCGGCCGATCAGCACCGCGCCCAGCGCGAACACCACGGTCTCGGTCCAGATGCCCCAGGCCGACAGGCGCGGCCGGCCCGATGCCTTGAGGCGTTGCGCGAGCCGCGCGCCGAAGCCGCGCCGGGGGCCGGGTCGGATGGTGTTGGTGGGCAAGCGAACCGGGGCCGCGCGCTATTGCAAGGGAGCGCTGGCGATCAGTTCGCCGATGAGCTTCTGGGCCACCGCCGCCAGCGCTTCGCGGCTCCAGCCGCTCTTGGCGCCGACCGCGCTCCACACCACGGCGCCGGACTGCAGGTCGATCACCTGCAGGGCCACGCCCACGGCCGGCTCGCCGTCCACGCCCACCTTGTAGCGCCACTCGTCCACCGCGCCCTGCACGCCGTAGCGCAGGCCCTGGTCGCGCGCCCACTTGGCGGCGTCGGCCTGCACCTTGCGCTCGCCCGGTTCGACCAGGCTGTCCGGACTGAGCGTGGGCGGGTAGCGCACCAGGCCGGTCACGCCGCGCGCGCGCAGCAGCGCCTCGGTGATGGCCTCGGCGCGCAGGCCGGCCTGCGGCGTCTCGGTGTGGTTGACAATGGGCAGCAGTGCCCACTTGGCGTCGCGCGCCAGCGGCGCGCTGCCGCTGGAACTGGTGACCGCGCAGGCCGCCAGCGCGAAGCTCAGAACCACCGTTAGCGCCGTGGCGAGCAAGTGGCGGAATCGGGACACGGCTGTCATGGACAGAGGTTTAGGCATGGCATCCATTCATCAATCGATCAAGCTCGGTTGAAAAACTCAGTCAAAGAAATACTGATAGCGAAAACCCGCTTCCCGCACCGTCGCGTTCGTTCCGCCTCCGCCTTTCGATCGCAGCCAGTAGATGGACGCGTGGTCGGGGCCGATGAGGCTGCCGCCCGCGCCGATCAGCCAATTGTAGCCGCTTCCCGACAGGGAATTGACGCTTCGCCCGAGGTCGGCGAAGGGACGCAGGGCGCGCGAGCGCGTCTCGCGCGTGTCGCCGCCGATGGCCACGTTCACGCCCCACATGCGAAAGCCTTGCGGCAGGAAAAACGAGCCGGGTGGGATGGTCCCGTCGGCGCTGAGCGCGGCGGATGCCGCGTCGGCGTAGTCCGCCGCGCTGTAATGCGAGAGCGTGCGCGACAGGCGCACGGCGAGTTCCGGGTACTCGATGCGCAGGCGGTAGGCCGCCTCGACGTAGGCGCCGCCGCCGCTGCCCACATACGTCCCGCCCTGGGTATGGTAGCGCGCCGACCACAACTGCGCGTTGACGTACTCGCGCCCGGTGGGCGCGTAGTGCAGGTTCATGCGCGCCTCGTCCTTGTGGCCGGCGATGGCCAGCGGCACGGAATCGTAGGCACGCTCGTGGACGGCAAGCCCGGCACTGCCCGACAGGCGCGGGCCGAGCGGGCGCGCGATGCGCAGCCCGGCGGTGGTGAAGCCGGCCATCCCGATGCGGCGCCCCAGCCTGATCTCGGTCTCGCCGTCGGAGGCCTCGACACCGCGGCGCAGCAGCAGCGACAGCGTGGCGTCGCGGTCGACGCCCGGCACGCCGCGCAACTGGCCTTCGTCGGCGCTGTGCTGGAACGAGAACGCCAGGTCCAGGGCCACCCGCAGCCGCGGCGTTTGCCACACCTGGATGCGCACGCCCTGCTCGTGCCCGGCCGCCACCCCGCGCTCGAACAGCACGTCGCGCGCGATGACGCTGGTGGCCGAGGCCAGCAAGTCGGTGGAAAGGCGCAGGTGCAGCTCGTCGTTGGCGGGGTCGCGCTCCAGGGCCTCGCTGCCCAGGTCCTGCGCCACGCCCAGCTGCCCGGTGGCGCGCGCCGCCTCGATGCGCGCCAGCGGCGGCACGGCCCCCGAAGCCGAAGCGGGCTTGAGGTCGAGCAGTTGTTCCAGGCGCTCCCAATCGCGCTCGGCCAGCGCCA
>DATNCF010000477.1:0-8499 GCA_035571675.1 Burkholderiales bacterium
CAGCCTGACGGTAACGTAGTTGTCCTGGATCTTCCACCACTGTCCCGCCGTGCGCTCGTGCAAATCCATTGCAGTCTCCTTTGTATAGCCCCTGCCCGGCGCGCTTCGCTTGTCCATCGCGGCGCGAAGCCCTTCGCCGCACCCTACTCCAACCGCCGACGGCAAGTCAATTTGGGCGCGCTCATGCCGCGCGCAACATCATCTGATTCAAAAACGGTTGCGGCTGCGCATGCCGCGGAGGCGAGCGCCTCCGCCAAAAATCCCTGCGTGATAACCTGTCCCACGACCCATACGCATTCAAAGGAGAACACAATGCAACGACGTCAATTCGGAAAAAGCGGCCTCAGCGTCTCGCTGGTCGGCGTAGGCTGCAACAACTTCGGCGGGCGCATGGATCCCGCCGCGGCCAAGGCCGTGGTCCACAAGGCGCTGGACCTGGGCATCGACTTCTTCGACACCGCCGACATCTACGGCGGCTCGGGCGGCTCGGAAAGCGCGCTGGGCGAAATCCTGTCATCGCGGCGGCGCGACGCCGTCATCGCCACCAAGTGCGGCATGCAGATGGACAAGGAGGGGCGCCTCAAGGGCGGCTCGCGGCGCTACGTCATGCGCGCCGTCGAGGACAGCCTGCGCCGGCTGAAGACCGACTGGATCGACCTGCTGTACCTGCACGCGCCCGATCCCCTGACGCCGGTGGAAGAGACGCTGCGCGCCTTCGATGACCTGGTGCGCCAGGGCAAGGCGCGCTACGTCGCTTGCTCGAATTTCGCCGGATGGCAGATTGCCGAGGCCGAGTTCACGGCGCGGCAGGCCGGCATTTCACGCTTCATCGGCTGCCAGAGCGAATACAACCTGCTCGAGCGCGGCATCGAAAAAGAAGTCATTCCCGCGCTCCGCGCCTACAACCTGGGATTGGTGCCCTACTTTCCGCTGGCGAGCGGCCTGCTCACCGGCAAGTACCGCAAGGACGCCATGCCCAAGGGCGCGCGCCTCACCGAGGGGGCATGGTTCGCCGAGCACCACCAGCTCGAGCGCAACTGGAGCAAGGTCGAGGCCCTGCGCGCCTTCTGCGACCAGCGCGGCAGGAAAATGACCGAGTTGGCCATGAGCTGGCTGGCCTCCCGCCCGCAGGTGGCGAGCATCATCGCCGGCGCCACCAAGCCCGAGCAGGTGGAGCAGAACGCCGCCGCGGTGGGCTGGACGCTGAGCGCGGAAGAGCTGAAGGAAATTGACCGTATAACCGCCTGAGAGCCAAAAATGTAGCGCTGGAAGAGCGCACACGACCGATAGCCGATCCGTGATTCAACCGCCGCCAGTCAGCTCCGGCGGCCATTTCATTGGAGGCTTCATGCAACTTGCCGAATTACCGGATGTGCTGCGGCTCGACGAAATGGCGGCGGGGCGCTATCGGGTGCGCCACCCCAGGGAACAGACCGAGGGCCGCGACGTGGTGTTCGGCGGCCAGTTGCTGGCGCAGATGATCATGGCCGCCGACCTGGCCAACGGCGGCGCCAAGGACATCAAGTCCATCCACGCCATTTTCGCGCGCTCGGGCACCTACACCAAGCCCATCGACCTGGTGGTGGAGCAGATGCAGTCGGGCCGCACCTGGGCCAGCCATTCCATCAGCGCCATGCAGGATGGCAAGCTGCTGTCGCGCGGCCTGGTGCTGTCCAGCATCGACGATCCCGACCTGATACGCCACGCCGCGGCCATGCCCAAAACCCGCCCGCCGGGTGCCGCGCCGGCGCGCGTGCTGGCCTTCGAGGGCGCGACCACCACCGACGCGGGCCCGGCCGACCCGGCCAGCGGCGCGCCGCGCGACCAGTTCTGGCACCGCTACCCCGCAAGCTTCAAGTCGGTGGCGGCCAACCAGGCCATCCTGTCCTGGGCCACCAACGGCCAGTTGATCGGCCTGGCGCTGCAGCCGCACGGCGACGTGGCCGACATTTCGCAGGCCCACCGCACCATTTCAACCGGCGTGATCGCGCACACCCTGAACTTTCACGAGCGCTTCGACGTCGGCGCCTGGCTGCTGGTCTCGCAGGAGGCCACCTATGCCGGCCGCGGCCGCCTGCACGGCCGCGGCTCGGTGTTCACCCAGCAGGGTCAGCTGGTGGCCACCTTCAGCCAGGACAGCATGGCGCGCAGGATCGAGGGAACGCTGGATCCGAAGAACCAGATGTAGCGGGCGCAAGCGAAAGCGGCCCTGGACGAATATAGCCGGCCAGGCCGGCTTGGGCGCGACCCTGTTGATCAATGATGTTCCGGCTCTGAAGTCTCGTCCGATGAGGGCGTTCCATGGCTGCGGCAATGGACCGCCTGCGCGTAAGCCAGAACCGCGGCGTAGGTGGGACGTAAATTGCGCTCGTGCACGAACTCCAGGAAATCCAGGTACTGGACGGTCACCGGCACATGTTCCAACCCCGCCAATTCCACCGCCCTTTTGTTGCGCGCTTCGCTTTGGAGCCAATCTTCGGGGGCGCGGTGCGGCAGGCAGCGCAGCTAAGGTAAAGGCGGGCGGCACTCGCCGAGCCGCTTCGGGATAAACCTACGGCTTCGCGACAAAGTCATCCGCCAACGCCGGCGCGCTGTGCGCGTTGCCGAATTCATCCGTGAAGCCGTACTCTTTGCCCAGGTCGGCGGACCAGAAATGCGCGCCGGTCTTGGCCATGAGATTGGGGTCGGCCAGCAGGTGCGCCACCGCCCGCCCGCTGTAACGCGGCGTTTCCGGACGGGACGGGTCAATGGCGGCGCCGTTGGGCCAGATGGACACGGCCGCGACGTTGTGGTCCCTGAGGTCGAAGGCCATGTCGCGCGTCATCTTCTCCGTGGCCGCCTTGCCGACGCCGTAGGCGACATTGTAGCGGTAGGCGACGGCGCCACGGCCGGTCACGTTGAGCACCAGGGTGGGACGCCCGTGCGCTTTTGCCGTCGCGATGAGCAGCGGTGCCGAGAGCACGCTGGCGAGATAGGCCGAGCGCGCCCCGAGGTCAACGACGTCGTTCCACAAGCTGACCGGAGCCTCCCAGAAACGCGTGCCGACCGTGCCCATGAAGGAGTGCGCGGAAAACACGCTGTTCACCATGGCGTCTAGGCGGCCGTGATCGGCCTGCACTCGCTTGAGCACGTCCCGAAGCGCGGATTCACTGGTGCAGTCGCAGCCGACGGCCACGGCCTTGCCGCCCAGGCTCTCGATGAGCTGCACGGTCTCCACCAGCGATCCGGCCGTGCCGCCGCTACCGGGCCGCAGGGTGCGGCCGAGCGCATAGACCATGGCGCCGGCTGCGCCCAGTTCGACCGCGATGCCCTTGCCTATGCCCCGGCTCGCGCCGGCCACCACCGCCACTTTTCCCGCCAGGTAGACGTCCTTCACCATGAGCCTCCGTCAATGAATAGCCATGCCGTATCTTACCCGCCCCAGCGGGCAGGCACTCGGCAAAAGCAAAAGTGCGCGGGACGGTGGATCCCGCCGGCAAGGCGCTACACCGCCTTGACGAATTGCTCCCCCGGCCTCCATTCGCAGGCGGTGAGCTCACCGGACTTCAGCGCCTCAAGAAGCCGGAGCGTTTCATCCACCGAGCGCCCCACGTTCAGATTGTTGGCGGTGACCGATTGAATGACGCCCTCAGGGTCCACGATGAACGTCGCGCGCAGCGCCAAGCGGAAAGTTTTCGGCTTCAGGAACGGCCATGCCCCCGCGCGGGGGGCTTCACACGATCACTTTGCGAACCTTGAGATCGGCGATTACGTGCGGGTCGAAGCCCGCCAACCGCAGTACGCTGTCGGTATGCTCCCCATAGGCCGGGGCGTGGCGCGGACTTTGCGGGGCCGCCTGCCCGTCGTAGGCCACCGGGCCGGAAACGAGCTTGACCGTCTGGCCATTGGGCGCGGCAAGGTCATAGACCATGCCGTTGGCCAGCGCCTGCGGATCGGCCGCCACTTCGTGCACCGAGCGGATGAGTTCCCAGGGCGCGTTCCAGGCCTCGAACATGGGCTGCCAATGCGCCCAGTCATGCGCGCCAATTCTGTCCGCAATCATGGCGGTGAGTTCGCGGCCGTTCTCCATGCGCGCCTGCGCTGTCGCGAAGCGCGGGTCCGTGACGCAATGTTCCATGTCGAGCATCTTGCACAACCCCGGCCAAAAGGCGTCCGGCGCGAGCAGCATGAGCTGGATCCAGCGCCCGTCGCGCGTCTTGTAGGGCGACATGAGCGGGAACTTGCCCTCGTTGTGCATGTAGGCATGGGCGTCGAAGGCCGGCGCCTGGGAATAGGTGATGTCACCCGACAAAATCCACATGGCGGCGGCCAGCAGCGACGTCTCGACCACGCTGGGCTGCCCGGTGCGCTGGCGCTTGAACAGCGCCCCCGCGATGCCGGCCACCATGGCGAGCGAACCCGCGTGGTCGCCGAGCGCGGGCCGCGAACGGGTGGGAACGGTCGCATCCGGGCGGGTCAGCACGTGCGCGAACCCGCCGCGCGCCCAAAACACCGAGGCGTCGAATCCGGCCTTGCCCGCTTCGTCTCCCTTGAACCCCAGGCCATTGCCGCGAGCGTAGATGATCCTGGGATTGCGCGCGCGGATGTCATCGACCTCCAGGCGCAAGCCCTTCAGCGCCTGGGGGCGCAGGCTGGTCAGGAAGACGTCGGCGCTTTCGACCAGCTTGAGCAGCACTTCGCGCCCTTCGGGCGACTTCAAGTCGATGGCCACGCTTTTCTTGCCGTGGTTGTTCAGCTCCATCGCCAGGTTGACGTCGCCCATCTCGCGGCCGTCGTGGACCTTGAGGGTGCGATAGGGGTCGCCGCCGTCGGCTGTTTCGATCTTGATGACCTCGGCCCCCTGGTCGACCATCAGCGCGGCGGCGCCGGGAACGAACACATATTGCGCCAGTTCGATGACGCGCACACCCTCAAAAACACCGCTTGTTGCATTCATCAGGCTCTTTCCTTTAGCAGTCAAACTGACTTTTCATCGCGATCCGGAACCTCGGCCAACTCGGTCGTGCTCACGGGGCAGGCAGCCGGCCCCGGCGCCCCTCAATCGGTTTTTATCACGCCGCGCGCCACCAGGTCGGCGACCAATTTGCGGGTCTTCTCCATGTCGGCGCGCATTTCGTCAGGCGTCATGGGGTAGGTGTTGTAGGCGAGATTGCGCAACCGTCCCAGCACCTCGGGCGACTGGATCATGTGCAGCACTTCGCTGTTCAGGCGCGTCACGATGTCGCGCGGCAGGCCGGCGGGGCCCAGCACGCCGATCCAGAAATGCGCGTCGAAGTCGGGCGCGCCCACGCCGCTTTCGCCCACCGTGGGCACGTCGGGAATGGAGCGGTAGCGGTAGCGCTCGGTGTAAGCCACGGCGCGGCCCTTGCCGTCCTTGACCAGGGGGATGGCCTGGTAGACCCCGGCCGGGAAAAAGTGCACTTCGCCAGTGGAAAAGGCCTGCACCACCTGGGAGCCGCCCTTGTAGGCCACGTGGGTCAGGTCAAGGCCGAGTTTCAGGCGCAGCTCCTCGACCTCGGGCAACGCCGTGCCGCCGGCCATCCCGTAGTTCAGCTTGCCGGGGTTGGCCTTGGAATAGGCCACCAGTTCCCGCAGGGTTTTCGCCGGCACGCTGGACGACACCATGAGCACATAGCCGCCGCCGGAAATGATGCCGATGGGCGAAAAATCCTTGATCTGGATATTGGTCTCTTTCAGGGTGAGGTTGAGGTAGCTGACGTTTTGCGCCGCCACCAGCAGCGTATAGCCGTCTGCGGGCGACCTCACCACGAAGTCCGTGCCGATGATGGTGCCCCCGCCCGGGCGATTGTCCACGATGACGGCCTGCTTGAAGCGTTCCTCCAGCCAGGCGGAGAACATGCGCGCGTTGATGTCGCCGCTTCCGCCGGGCGACAACGGCACCACGATGCGGATGCTGCGCGTTGGGTAGTCGGGCGCCCTGGTCTGCGCGGCGGCGGCGGCACACGCCAACGCCACGCAGGCGGCCAGGCCGCGCAGCAACGCGTGCTTGACTCTCATAACGCCTCCTTTTCGTCTGCGGAACAACCCGCCTGATCACGCCAGTCCGAACACGCGCGCCGCGTTTCCGGCCAGCACGTCCCGCTTGAGCTTGGGGTCCAAGCCCTGGGTCAGCTCGGCGATGTACTTCTTCGAGTTCGGCCAAAGCGTGACGCTGTGCGGGTAGTCGATCGAGTACATGGACATGGACGCAATCTGCGGATCACGCTGCATGGCGGCGAACCCGACTTCGTCGTTCAGGACCGAGACGAAGAGATTGCGCCCCAGCGCGTCGCTCGGCCTGTGGCTGAACGGAAACCTGGCCCAATGCTTTTGCTGCTCCCAGTTCAGGTCGAGCATGGCCTTCCAGAACTCCACCCAGCCGCAGTTGACCTCGGCGTCCACCACCTTCAGGCCGGGGTTGCGCTCGAACACGCCGCTGTAGATCAGGTAGGTGAAATGGTCCACGGCCGAGAAGAACCGGATCACGATGCCGGCGACGTTCACCCCGGGCTGGTCGTGCCTGAAAATGGCATCGGTGGTCGTGCCGCCGAAAGTCCGGTGCAGGCACAGCGGGACGCCCGCCGCGCTCGCGGCCTTCCACAGCGGCTCATAGTAGGGGTCGAAATAGGGCCGCTTGGGAATGCCCGGAATGAAAAACCCGCGCGCGCCCTTGGCCAGGCAGCGGTCCATCTCGGCCACGGCGGTATCCATGCCGTCGTTCACGGGCAGCATGCACAGGCCGACCAGCCTTTTCGGGTCGACTTTCTGGAAGTCGTCGAGCAGCCAGTCGTTGTACGTGCCGAGCACCGCCAGCGCAAACGGCCGGTCCGGCTCGGCATAGGCATTGATCGTGACCTGCGGAAACACCACTGCCGCGTCCACGCCGTCCTTGTCCATGTCGGCAAGGTGGGCGGCGCCATCGTAGTTGCCCGGCAGGATTTCCTCCCAGCGCAGGCCGCTCGCCTTGTACCCGGCACCCTGCCCGGCCACCGCTTCGATGCCGAAAGTCCGGCTGGGCACCTCTCCCTTCCAGCTCCAGCCGTCGCCTCCGTCGGCGCCGGGCGCGACGCGCGGGGCGCGGTCGCGAAAGGCCCGCGGCATGCGCGACACGAACAGGTCGCGCGGCTCGATGATGTGGTTGTCTGCGGAAATCACTGAATAATTCATGTCGCCTCCTCCTCGAATGGCTTCCTTGGGTGGACAGCCGGAATGACTTCCCGCGCGATGCGCTTGGCCATGGCCAGGCGCTCGCCCTTGACGAACCCGACGCTAGGCGCACCGTTGTTCGCTTGCGCGCTCATAGCCGCTCGGACGAATAGGCGACCACGCCGCCGTAATGCGGATGCGAATGGCAGGCCAGCCCCGTTTTGACGTTGGCGATCTGGCGCTCGCCGGCCCTCCCGGACAATTGCAGGTAGCACTCCAGCATGGGCGGCACGCCATGCATGCGCCCGTTGCCCAGGCTGCCACCGCTGGAAAAGAACCGCGTCAGGTCTTTCTGCTCGCGCAGGAACAGGTGCGCCTCGCCGCGGCCGCAGTAGCCCAGCGCCTCCAGCCACAGATAGACGATGGGCGAGAAGCCGTCGTAAAGCTCAGGCAGGTCGATGTCCTCCCGCTTGAGGCCCGAGCTTTGCCACAGGTCTCGGCCGGTCAGCGGCGCCGCCTGCTGGGCGTGGTCCAGCGACCACATGGTCTCCGGCTCGAGCAGGTTCCCTTGGGCGTGGCCGGCGACATACACCGGCTTGTGCGGATGGTCCTTGGCGCGCTCGGCGCTGGTGAAGACGAACGCCACCGCGCCGTCGATCGGGATGTCGCAATCGAACACGCAGATGGGGTCGGCGATCATCCGCGCGTCGAGGTACGCCTCCAGGCTGAGCGGGTTCCGGTACCAGTACGACCAGGGTATGCGCGCTCCATGCTTTCGGAGCTCCACCACCACGCGGCCCATGTCCTCGCGGGTTGCGCCGTAGCGCTGCATGTACTCCATGTAGCTCAAGGCCATCATGGCGGGCGGCCCCCAGAAACCCTGCGGCGCCATCCACTGCGACGCGCCGCCCGCTCGCGTCATGGGGTTCTCGTGATACCGGCCCTGCGGATTGGACAGGGCGCGGTGCACCAGCACATAGTCGGCCGCGCCCGAGGCCACGGCGTTGGCTGCGAGAATCACAGAGCCGGGAATTTGGCCGGCTCCCTGGAAACCTCCGAGCCAGCGCGCATGAATGCGCAGTTGCTCGGCGACCCAGTTGGAGGTGACGATGTCGATGCCGTCCACCGGCGTGCGGCCGCCCGCCGAGGGCAGGATCGATCCGGTGGTGAAGCCGTCGATCTGCTCTTTTTTCAGCCCGGCGTCGGCGATGGCGCGCAGGCAGGTTTCAACAGTGAGCGCGCCGATGGGCACGGATGCGTGGCGATAGGTCTGGCTCTGGGCATATCCGACAATGGCCACTTCGCAGCGTGAGCGTGCCATGGATCAGGCCTCCGCCAGCTTGAAATGCGGGA
>DATNCF010000478.1:0-2019 GCA_035571675.1 Burkholderiales bacterium
GCCTTACCAGGAGCACTTTGCCCAGCTACAACTGTTCTCGCTGATCGGACTGTCCGGCGTCCTGGAACTGTTCGGCGGCCTGTTGCTGCTCATCGGCCTGGCGACGCGTCCCGTGGCCTTCGTGCTGTGCGGCGAAATGGCCTTGGCCTATTTCATGGGCCACGCTCCGCATGGCAATGTATTGCTGCCGTTGCTCAACCAGGGCGAGGCGGCCGTACTGTACTGCTTTATTTTCCTGTACCTCACCTTCGCCGGGCCGGGCGCCTTCAGCGTGGACGGGGCGCTGAACGAACGCCACGCCGCCCCCGTGCGGCCACGCACGGGATCGGCCAGCAGCGCTGCCTGATCCGATCACGGAAGCGCCGGGCGCTGCCGCTTTTTTCAAAGCTTGTTAAATCGCTGCCGGCCTAAAACTCGACGAGTGCAGCTTTCATGAGTTTCCGGCTCAGCTTTTCCGCTTAACTTCCGGCAATCGCACGGCTCTTGGTCTGCAGCACGTCGATCAGCCCGGCAATTCCCGAGCGATTGATGGTTTCGGAAAAGGTGCCCCGGTAGGTCACCACCAGGCTCAGGCCCTCCACCACCACGTCGGTGACCTTCCAGGCGCCTTCGGTATTGGACATGCGGTAATCCACCTGCGCCGCGCGCTTGCCGTCGCCCCAGCGCACCAGGGTCTTGACCATGGCCTCGTTCTGGTCCACCTGGGCGGGCCGCACCTCAACCGAGGGAATGCCGACAGCCTTGAGGTCGGTGCGGTTCAGCGCCGCAGTGTAGGTATTGACCAGGATGGAGCGGAAGGCCGCCTCAAGGCTGTCCTGCTGGGCCGGCGTGGCATCGCGCCAGGACCTGCCCACCGCCATGCGGGTCATCTCGCGGAAGTCGAAGCGCGGCAGGATTTTTTCCTCCGCCAACTGGCGCAGCACGCGCTTGTTCTCGGTCTTTTTCATGACCGCGATGACGTCCTCCACGGTGGATTGCACCAGGGCATCCGGGCCACCGGGCGGGAAGGATGCCGCAACGGCGCGGGCCGGGCCGGAGACCAGGGCGGCGGCGCCAAGCATTGCCAGCGCAAGCAGCCGCACGGACGCAAAGTGCGCAAAAGGGGTAAAACTCATAGGGACTCCAACGGCATGCGCAAACCCGCTATTTTACAGGACGCGGCGGCACATTCCCACTCATCGGCCACTCGTCGGCCAGCCGGGGATAAGACCGCCTTCATCGGGCCGCGGCCACCCGCCAGATGACGTTGCCGACGTCATCCGCCACCAGCAAGGCCCCCTGGCTGTCGATGGCCACGCCCACAGGCCGGCCGTTGGCCTCGCCGTCGGCGTTGACGAAGCCCGACAGCACCTCGAGCGGAGCGCCGGCCGGCCGGCCGTCGGCGAAGGGCACGAAAATCACCCTGTAGCCGCTGCGCGGCTTGCGGTTCCAGGAGCCGTGCTGGCCGATGAACACGCCCCGGTCGAACGGCGCTGGCAGAACCGCGCGAAAGGTTCCGCCGGACGCGAAGGCCAGACCCAGCGATGCCGTGTGCGCGCCCAGCGCATAGTCGGGAACGATGGCCTTGCCGACCAGGTCGGGGCGCTGCGGCTGCACGCGCTCGTCCACGTGCGCCCCGTAGTAGCTGTACGGCCAGCCATAGAAACCGCCGTCGCGCACCGAGGTCATGTAATCGGGCACAAGGTCGCTGCCGATCTCGTCGCGCTCGTTCACCGCCGTCCACAGCGCGCCGCTGTCGGGCTCCCAGCCCAGGCCATTGGGGTTGCGCAGGCCCGAGGCAAACACACGGTGCGCGCCGCTGCGCGCGTCCACCTCCCAGATGGCCGCCCGGCCTTCCTCCACGGCCATGCCCTTCTCGCCCACGTTGCTGTTCGAGCCCACGGTCACGTACAGCCTGGAGCCGTCCCGGCTGGCGATGAGGTTCTTGGTCCAGTGGTGGTTGATGGTGCCCCCGGGCAGGTCGACCACCTTGACTCCGGGCGCCGCGATGCGGGTCGCTCCCGCAACATAGGGATAGCG
>DATNCF010000479.1:0-4639 GCA_035571675.1 Burkholderiales bacterium
TCATCGAGCAGGGCATGATCTCGCGCATCATCGAGGCCAAGCCCGAGGAACTGCGCGTGTTCCTGGAGGAAGCGGCCGGCATCTCCAAGTACAAGGAGCGCCGCCGCGAGACCGAGAACCGGCTGGCCGACACGCGCGAGAACCTGGCGCGCGTCAGCGACATCCGCCAGGAACTGGGCGCGCAGATCGAGAAGCTGGAGCGCCAGGCCGAGGTGGCGCGGCGCTTCAACGACCTGTCCTCCGAGCGCTCGCGCAAGCAGAACCTGCTGTGGGTGTCGCGCCGCCTGGACGCCGAAGAGGACGCCCAGAAGCACCAGCGCGCCGTGGCCGAGGCGGTCAACCAGCTCGAAGCCGAAACCGCGCGCCTGCGCGAGATCGAGTCCACGCTGGAACGCAGCCGCGACGAACACTACCAGGCTGCCGACGCCCAGTCGGCCGCGCAGGTGGACCTGTTCAAGGCCAATTCCGAGGTGTCGCGGCTGGAAGCGGAAATCCGCTTCGTGGCCGAGACCCGCCAGCGCATCGAGGCCCAGCTTGCGCAGTTCGGCGCGCAGCGCGAACTGGGTGAGCGGCGGCGCTCCGAGCTGACCGAAGCCGAGGGGCTGTGGCAGGCACGGCATGCCGAGGCCGTCGAGCGCGCGGCCGAGGCGGGGGACCGGCTGGCCGGCGAATCCGGCCGGCTTCCCGAGGTCGAAGCGGCGGCGTCCGCGGCGCGCGGCGCCCTGGACGCGGCCCGCCGCGGCGCGGCCGAGGCCGAGCAGGCGGTGCGCGTGGAAAGCACGCACCTGGAGCACGCGCAGCGCACGCTGCAGGGGCTGGCCGCGCGCGCCGAGCGCCTGGCCGCCGAGCGCCAGAACCTGGTCATGCCGGACAACTCCGCCATGGCCGAAATCGAAACCGAACTCGCCACGCTGGCCGACGGCGCGGCGCGGCAGCGCGACCTGGTCAACCGGGTCAGCGAAGTCAAGGACGCGCGCGTGGCCTCGCGCGCGGAGGGGCTGGAACTGGTGCGCGGCGCGCAGGAAGAGTTGTCCACGCTGAGCGCCCGGCTGGAGGCGCTGCGCCGCATCCAGAGCCAGGTGGACGAGAACGCCCAGATCCACGACTGGATCGCCGCGCATGGGCTGGAGGCTCTGCCGCGGCTGTGGCAGAAAATCCGCGTGGCCGACGGCTGGGACGTGGCCATTGAATCGCTGCTGCGCGACCGGCTGCACGCCATCGAATTCGCCGATGCGGCGCGGCTGCAGGCCCTGCTGGACACGCCGCCGCCGGCCAAGGTCTCGACTTATTCCGACAATGGCGACGTCGCCGACGCCCAAAGCCGGCCGGAATTTGCCGTGCTGCCCGGCCTGCGGCCCATTGCCGGGCGCGTGCAGGTGCTGGACGCACGCCTGCGCGGTGTGGTCGAGGCCTGGCTCAAGGACTGCTACGAGGCCGACGGCGTGCCCGGCGTGGCCACCCGGCGCGCCCTGCCGCCGGGCGTGATCCTGGTGAACCGCGACGGCCACCAGTTCAGCGCCACCGGCATTGTGTTCCACGCGCCCGATCCCGCCGACGCCGGCATTTTTGTCCGCCAGAAGGAAATCGAGGCGCTGGAGGCCGAGGAAGGCCGCGGCCGGGCCGCGCTGGAGGCCGCGCAAGCTGCGCTGGACGAAGCCGAACTGGGCGTGTCCGACGTGGATGCCGAGCTGTCGCGGCTGAACGCAGCGGGCGCCGCGCTGAAGGAGAAGATCCACGAGCGCGAGCTCGAGCACATGCGGCTGGCGCAGCAGGACGCGCGCTACCGCGAGGCCAGCGACAAGCTGGCCCGCGAAGAGCAGGACATCGCCGCCGAGTCGGAACGCGAGGCCGAGCGCCAGGCCGAGGCCCAGCAGCGCATGGCCGCGGCGCATGCGCGCGTGGAGGAGGCCGGGCAGGCCGTGGACCAGGCGCTGGCCGCGGCCCAGGCGGCCTCGGCCGCGCTGGACGAGCAGCGCCGCCTGGTTTCCACCCTCGAGCGCGAAGCCCAGGAAGCGGCCTTTGCCGAGCGCGAATCCCAGGGCAAGCTGGAGGAGATCCGCCGCTCGCTGCAGGCCGCCGAAGAGCAATTGCAGTCGGCCGAAACGCAGCTCGCGCGCCTGGCCGAAGAATCGCAGGGCCTGCGCGACGAGGGGCTGAAGGAGCAGCTTCAGGCCGCGCTGGACCAGCGCGTGCAGGTCGAGCAAACCCTCACCGAGGCGCGCACCCGCCAGGAGGAGGCGGCCATGGCGTTGAAGGAGGCCGAGGACGCCAAGTCCGCGTGCGAGGCCAAATTGCAGCCCCTGCGCGACGGCATCAACGAGTTGCGCCTCAAGGAGCAGGCCTCACGCCTGGCCTTCGACCAGTTCTCGGTGCAATTGCGCGAGGCCGGCCTGGACGACGCGGCCATGGCCGCGCTGGCCGAAGCGCTGCAGCAAGGCCAGAAGACTTCACAGGCCGAAATCACCCGCCTCGCCAACGCCATCGCCGAACTGGGCGCCATCAACATGGCGGCGCTCGAGGAACTGGCCACCAGCCAGGAGCGCAAGGAATTCCTCGACTCCCAGGCCGAGGACCTGGCCGCGGCGCTGGAGACCCTGGACAACGCCATCCGCCGCATCGACCGCGAAACGCGCGACATGCTGCAGAACACCTTCGACACCGTGAACGAACAGTTCGCGAAAATGTTCCCGGCGCTGTTCGGCGGGGGCGAGGCCCGGCTGGTCATGTCGGGCGAGGAGATCCTGGATGCGGGGGTGCAGGTCATCGCCCGCCCGCCGGGAAAAAAGAACAGCACCATCCACCTCCTGTCGGGCGGCGAGAAGGCGCTTACCGCCATCGCCCTGGTGTTCTCGTTCTTCCAGCTCAATCCGGCGCCGTTCTGCCTGCTGGACGAGGTGGACGCGCCCCTGGACGACGCCAACACCGTGCGCTTCTGCGACCTGGTGGCCAAGATGTCGCAGCAGACCCAGTTCATGTACATCAGCCACAACAAGCTCACCATGGAAATGGCCACCCACCTGGTGGGGGTCACCATGCAGGAGCGCGGCGTTTCGCGGGTGGTGGCCGTGGACATCGACGAGGCCCTCAAGCTGCGGGAACCCATGGCGGCGTGAGAACGGCATGAGCGAACTTCAGCTGGGCCTGCTCATCATCGGCGCCGTCATCATCGTGGCCGTATTCGCCTATAACCAATGGCAGGACCGCAAGTATCGCAAGCTGGCCGAGCAGCGCTTTTCCTCCGCCCATCCCGACGCGCTGCTGGACGGCGTGGGCGGCTCGCCCGGGCAGAGAACGCCGGGAAGCCGGGTGAACGAAGTCCTCGACGACAACCCCGACGAAAGCGAGGATGACCTCGCGGATGACATTGCCGACCTGCCGCGGCAGCGGTCCGGGGCACCTTACGGCGGGACGTCCGAGCGCATCGAACCTACGCTGGAGGGTGGCCATGGTTCCGCCGCGGAGCCGGTGGGGGCCTTTCCGGATCAGCGCATGGCGCAGCACCCGGCCGCGCATGAGCCCCTTGCGGCCGCGCCTTCGCCGGCGCCGGCCGATGACGGCTCCGGCATTGACTTTATCGCGCGGCTCTCGGGCGAGCACCTCGTGGACCCGCGGCTGCTGGCCTCGGGGATGGCCGACGTGGCAGGCGGCTTCACCAAGCCGGTGTGGATTGACGGCTGGACCGAGGCGGGCTGGACGGAGTTGACGCCGGAGCTGCGCAGCACCGTCTTTCGCATTGGCGTCCAGCTCGCCGACCGCAGCGGCGTGCTGTCCATGGAGGAAATGGCGCGTTTCTCGGCTGCGGCGCGCACCCTGGCCGACCAGGCGGGAATGCAAGCCGACCTGCCCGATGCGGGCACGGTGGCCAAGGCGGCGCGTGAACTGGACCAGTTCTGCAGCGAAGTGGACATCCAGGTGGTGCTCAATCTGGTCTCCGCGGGCACGGCCTTCGCGGGAACCAAGATCCGCGCGCTGGCCGAATCGGCCGGCTTTGCGCTGGAGCAGGACGGGCAGTACCGGCTGCGGAACGAGGAGGGCGTGGCGCTCTTCGCGCTGGCCGCGGAGGGCGGCGAGCGCTTCGAGGCGGCGCGCATGCGCGACCTGGCGTGCCACGGGCTGGCCTTCCAATACGACCTGCCGCGGGTGCCGGGCGGGCTGCGCAGCTTCGACCAGTTCTGCGACATCGCGCGCAATTTCGCCAACGTGCTGGGCGGGCGCCTGGTGGACGACAACCGCGCGGAAATCGGCCAGCAGGCCCTGCGTGCCATCCGCGCGCAGGTCCAGCGCGTGCACGCCGCCATGGAAAGCCGCGGCATCGCGGCCGGCAGCGGCGCCGCGCTGCGGCTGTTTTCCTGACGCCGGTTTCCTGAGCGCATGGCCACGTCCCGGCAGTCCAAGCATGGCGCCGCCGAGCGCGCGGCCCAACTGCGCGCGGAAATCAACGAGCACAACCGCCGCTACTATGCCCTGGACGACCCCAGCATCCCGGATGCCGAGTACGACGCCCTGTTCCGGGAACTGCAGGCAATCGAGGCGCAGAATCCCGAGTTGCTGACGCCCGATTCGCCCACCCAGCGCCTTGGGGCGGCGCCGCTCGTCAAGTTCGAGCCGGTGCGGCACCGCCTGCCCATGCTGTCGCTGA
>DATNCF010000480.1:0-4286 GCA_035571675.1 Burkholderiales bacterium
CCGCGCCGCCCACGATGAGCAGGGCCGCCAGCAGCAGGGCATAGGACTGCACCACCCACTGGATGTCGGTGAAGCTCGCGCCCAGCGAATTCTGCAGCGCGGGCAGGGCCACGTTCACCACGGTGCCGTCGATGAACACCATGCTGGAGGCGAGGATGACGGCGGCGAGCAGCCAGGGCGCGCTGGATGGGGAGCAAGGCGCCGCCGCCCCTGCCACCGCGGGCCGCTGGCCGGAAATCGACCCGTCGTTCAGGTCATCTCCTCAGCCGCCGTACGGGCGGGTGATGATTTCGAGCAGGTGGCGGCTCGGGTCCTCGAAATACACGCCGCGGCCGCCATCGTTGCGATTGATCTCGCCCTTGCGCTGCTGCGCGGGGTCGGCCCAATAGTCCCGGCCGCGCGCCTGGATGCGCCCGAATATCGCGTCGAAGTCGTCTTCGCCCACCAGGAAGGCATAGTGCCCCACGGGCATGGCCTCGTCGCAGTCGCAGAAGTCGAAGGTCACCTCGCCGACGCGCACCGCCATGAAATGCGGACCGAAGGGCACGGGCGCCGGCAGTCCGAGAATCTCGGCCAGGAAAGTCGAGGCGGCGCGCTTGTCGCCCGAGTTGACAATGGTATGGTCGAGCCGGATGGCCATGAGCGACTCAGACTTGGACCGGCAGGTCCCGGGGAATCGCGTCGGGGTTGTGGCTGATCTGGTATCCCGTCCACAGGCTGTTGGCGATGCGCTGCGCGAGCAACTGCGCGCGCTCGGCCAGGGCGGCGTTGGGCTGGGAGGCCACGGTGTCATTGAACAGCGCCAGCCAGCGCTGGAACAACTCGGCGGTCAGGCCGGGCAGGGCCAGGTGCTTGGGCATGGGCGCGCCCGAGAAGCGGCCGGTGCCGCGCAGCAGCGAGGACCAGAAGTCCACCAGCTTGGCGAGGTGCCGGGGCCAGTCGTCGACGTGGCCGTTGAAAATGGGACCGAGCTGTTCGTCGGCGCGAACGCGGGCATAGAAGGTGTGCACCAGGGTGGTGATTTCTTCCTCGGTGCAAAGGCTGGGATTGACCATGCGGCGGTTTCCTCAAGGTGAGGCCTATATTTTATTGCGGGGCAAAATCGCCTGCCTGAATGGGTTAAAATAGTCGGGATTGTTGGTATGTAAATATAGTATTTTCAATATATTAATAAGTATTTATAATAAATTACATTAGATGCCGGAATCGAGCCCCCTCGCCCCCCAAGACCTTCTCGCAGAGGCTCGTTCGCTGGCCGGCCTGGCTCCGGCCGCAGTCGAAACCAGGTTGCAGGATCTGCGCGCCCGGTATCGCGAATTCCCCGCCCAGTTCACCCCGGAAATTCTGGCTCTCTTGCGTGAAGCCGGCGAGCAGGCGCGACATCGGCGGTCGGTGGCGCTGGCGGACGGGACGCACGATATAGCAGCTCAGGCGGCGTTGCGGGACGTGTTCGGCTACCCCAGTTTTCGCGCCGGGCAGCTCGACATCATTCGTGCGGTGCTGGCCGGCCGCGACTGCCTGGGCATCATGCCCACGGGGGCGGGCAAATCCATCACCTACCAGATTCCGGCGCGCCTGCTGGGCGGCATCACCCTGGTGGTGTCGCCGCTGATCTCGCTCATGAAGGACCAGGTGGACGCCATGGCCGAAGTGGGCATACGCGCCACCTTCTTGAATTCGTCACTGGAACCTGCCGAGCGCGACCGGCGCGCGGCGCAGTTGCGCGCCGGCGAGTACGAGTTGCTGTATGCCGCGCCCGAGGGCATCGACGCTTCGGTGGGGCGGCTGCTGGGCGGGCTGGATCTCAAGCTGGTGGCGGTGGACGAGGCGCACTGCATCAGCGAATGGGGCCACGACTTCCGGCCCTCCTACCGCAACCTGGCCGGGCTGAAGCGGCGCTTCTCGGGCATCCCCGTGCTGGCGCTCACCGCCACGGCCACGCCACGGGTGAAGCGCGACATCGTGCAGCAGCTCGACCTGGCCGATCCGCTGGAAGTGCGCGGCTCGTTCTACCGGCCCAACCTGCGCCTGTATGCGGTGAAGAAGGGCCAGCAGGGCCAAGGTCAGGGCGGCGTGCGCGACCAGATCCTGCGCCTGGTGCGCGCGCGGCGCGGCGAGTCCGGCATCGTCTACTGCCTGTCGCGCAAAGCGGCCGAATCGACGGCGGAATTCCTGTCAAGCAAGGGCGTGCAGGCGGCCGCCTACCATGCCGGCATGGAGCCGGAAGCGCGCGCCCGCGTGCAGGAGCGATTCAGCCGCGACGAGCAGGACGTGGTGTGCGCCACCATCGCCTTCGGCATGGGCATCGACAAGTCCAACGTGCGCTACGTCATCCACCGCGACATGCCGCGGTCCATCGAGGGCTATTACCAGGAGATCGGGCGGGCGGGACGCGACGGCGCCGACGCCGACTGCGTGCTGTTCTACTCCTGGGCCGACGTGATGTCGCTGGACCGACTTTTGGACAATGCCGAATTTCGTGGTGAGAGCGAGGCGGGCGAGGAAGCAGCCGCACAGCAGCGCCAGGCGGTGCGCCGCATGTTCAATCTGGCCGACGGAGCCGAATGTTTATGGCGGCGACTTGTCAATCATTTTGCCGAAGGGATTGAGGACTGCGGCGAGTCATGCGGCTATTGCAACAAGCGGGATATCGTCGGCGAGGCGCGTGTTGAGACGGTGATAGGCGGCCGCCCTCCACGTGGCGCCGCGCTGCCGCGCGGCGAGTCGGGTGCGTTGAGCGACGAGGATGCTTCGTTGTTCGAACGTTTGCGTGCTCTGCGCAAACGGCTGGCCGACCAGCACCAGGTGCCGGCCTTCGTGGTGTTCAGCGACAGGACCTTGCTCGACATGGCCATGAAGCGTCCGCGCACGGGTGATGATTTCCTCGAAGTACACGGTGTCGGGCAGCGCAAGCTGGAGCAGTACGGCGATGTGTTCCTGGATGAAATTCGTGGAGAGCGTTAAGAGGCGCCAACGCCATGCGCGGCAGCCGGGCATCCCATGGACATCGTGCGCTAGATAAGCGATTCGGCCAAAGAACGCGGGGAATGGAGCGCCACGCCGCAGTAGCGCTTGCCGTAACCGGAGCCAAAATGAGTACGGTCGCCGGTCACCAGCGCATCGCAGCGAGCGTCGATGGCGGCCGCCGACACCGGCCGGTCTTTCTCAGGGGGCCAATCGAGTTCGCCCCCCAGACAGGGGGCGAACTCAACGCTAGAATGCCCCGGAACTTTCAACAGGAGGAAACACCATGCGCCTCGGCCTTGCCACCGGCTTTTTCGGCGACGCCCATCCCCAGGTGCCCATCAAGCTCATCCAGCACGCCGAGGCCGCCGGCTTCGATTCGGTGTGGACGGCCGAGACCTACGGCTGCGACGCCATGACGCCGCTGGCCTTCATCGGTGCGCAGACCAAGCGCATCCGCCTGGGCACCAACATTGCGCAACTCGCGGCGCGCACGCCGGCCAACCTCGCCATGTGCGCCCAGACCATCGACGCCATGGCGGGCGAGGGGCGCATGATCCTGGGCATCGGTGTGTCCGGTCCGCAGATCGTGGAGGGCTGGTACGGCCAGCCCTGGGGCAAGCCCAACTACCGCCTGCGCGACACCGTGGCCATCGTCAAGAAAATCCTGCGCCGCGAAGGGCCCGTGTCGCATGAAGGGCGGGAGATCTCGCTGCCCTACAAGGGGCCGGGCTCGTCGGGCCTGGGCAAGCCGCTGAAAAGCATCCTGCACGGCAACGCCAACATCCCGGTGATGCTGGGCACGGGCACGCCCACCAACATTCGCATGACGGCCGAGATCGCCGACGGCTGGCTGGCCGGCAGCAAGTGGGTGCCGGGCCGCGACGCGCATTTCCGCGCCATCGTGGAGGAAGGCCTGGCCAAGCGCGCGGACGGCAAGAAGCTCAAGGACTTTCCCATCATCGGCATCGCCGCCGTGCACCTCAGTAACGACGTGAAGGGCGCGCTGGCCAAGCTCAAGCCGCACATTGCGCTGTACGTGGGCGGCATGGGCGCGAAGAACATGAACTTTCACAAGGACAACATGGTGAACCGCGGCTTCGGCGACGCGGCCAACCGCATCCAGGAACTGTTCCTGGCCGGGCGCAAGGACGAGGCCACCGACGCCGTGCCCGACGAGTTCGTGGACCAGGGCGCGCTGGTGGGTCCGCCCGAGCGCCTGAGGGAACGCTACAAGGTATGGGCCGACACCGGGCTGACGCAATTGCTGGTCACCAATGTCAACGAGGAAGCAGTGGACGTGCTCGCCAAGGCGGCGGCCT
>DATNCF010000481.1:0-2258 GCA_035571675.1 Burkholderiales bacterium
GTGAGCACGCACAAGGCCAACCTGATGCAGAAGATGGGCCTGCAGAACTCCAGCGAACTGATCCGCTACGCCATCAGGCACGGTCTGGGCGACTCGCTCGAGCCCTAGGAGCCGCGCAGGCTCCCGGCCGCGCCTACAGCAGCCGGTAGATCTCCCAGCGGCTGGTGCCCGAGACCACGTGCGGCTCGAGCTCCTTGCCCCATTTCTGGTGTTCCGGAAGAGCCGCCAGCTGATCCCAGGTCCGGTTCAGTTCCGCCAGGTCTTCGATCACGTGTTCGGACTGAACCGTCGCTTCCAGGGCGCCCACCGATCCGGTCAGCAACCGCGTCCTTTCTGGCTTCAGTCCGGCCTTGGGACCGATCTCGCGCAACCAGCGCTGCATCATGTCGATCACGTTCTGCTTGTATCCGAATTTGGCGTCAATGCTCCAGCGTGCAACCATCATGATTCATCTCCTTGTCCATTCTGCAGGGGGATCGGAGTCTAGGCGTGCGCCGGGGGGCTTTCAAGGCTGTCTGAGGGCCCTTGGCACTGCACCCGGCGCGTCGCAGGACGGCGACTCGCTCCCGGACTTCAGGGACGACTTTGACACGTATCAAGGCAGCTCGGCCGGCGCGGGGCTATGGTGATGTGGATTACTGGAGCCTCCCGGCTCCCTTTTCGATGCTCACCAGACCGAAACCTGACTGGATCCTGATTGCCAACGTTACCCGCGCGCGGGTGCTTCAGCAAGCGCCCGGCAGCGCAATGGTGGTCCTGGAAAGTTTCGTCCATCCGGCCGGGCGGGGCCAGCGCGCCGAGCTCATGGACGCCCGGCAGAAGGAATGCACGCGCTTCGCGCGTGAACTGGGCCAATATCTCGAGCACGAGGCCCGTGTGGGCCACTTCGGCGCCCTGACCATCTTTGCCCCCGCCTCATTCCTGGATGAACTGCGACCCGCCTTGGGCAAGGTCACTTTGCGCGCTTTGGCCGGCACCCACGAACTGGATCTCACCAGTGTCGGCGTGTCGGAGCTGGAACGGCGCATTTCGCAAGAGCTCGCGCTCGCGGCGAGCTAGGAGCCTGCGCGGCAGAGAAACGGGCCTGCGCCGGGGCTTGGAATCGTGCCAGGCTAGGCGCAGCCGAGGCCGTGTGGTCGATCCACATTAGGAGGCTGTAACAACGCATGGCGCGATTCCAAGCCCCGGCCCGAAGGGTTGGGTCTGCAAGGGGGCGCATGCGTTGTTACGGTCACGGGTCAAGCCGTCCAGGCTTGACCCGCGCCCGCGCCTAGCCTGCGCCCCCTTGCAGACCCAACGCAGACCCGTTTCTCTGCCGCGCAGGCTCCCTACGTCGCCGGCAAACACCGCCGCCGGTCCGGGCGGCGGGCTCAAGCTCACTGCTTTCTCTGCACGAACAGGTTGCGCTTGGCGTCTTCGTCGTAGGCGAAGGTGATGGCGCCGTTGCGAACCACGCCCATCACCAGCATGTTCTGGGTGAGGGCATCCTTGTCGGTGGGGCTGAAGGGCCGCTCGTACGTGGCGACCACGCCGTAATAGGTGCGCGCCTTCGTTTCGAGCGCGGTCTTCACCGCCGGCCCGTTCAGGTTGCCGTCGCGGATACCGAACAGCGAGTACAGCAGGATGTAAGTTGAGTCGTATGCCTGCGCCGCGGCCATCGGCACTGGAATGCGCCGCAGGTTGTAGCGCCGGCCATAAGCGCTGAGAAACGCGGCGCGCCGTTCGTTGCTGGGCTCGGCAATGAAAGTCTGGACCATCAGGGCGCCTTCGCCCGCGTCCTTCGCCCCGTCGATGAAGAAGGGAAACGACAGGGTCCATGCGCCGACCAGCGGCACCTTCCATTTCATCGCCTGGCGCCCCTTGGCGATGACGGCATTTTCCTGGCCCACGGTATAGTTCAGGATCACATTGGCGCCCGCCGCCTTGGCGGCCTGCAGGTCTTCGTCCAGGCTCTTCACACCGAGGGCGAAGCGCGCTACGTAGACCGGTTTCAGGTTCTTGGCCGCCAACGCCTTTTCGACGTCCTTCAGGCCAGCTTCGCCGTAGCCGGTGGTGTCGGCAAACACCGCGACGCGAGTCCAGCCGCGCCGCACGATGTCCTCGACCATGAAGGGCGCCTGGATCCCGTCCTTGGCCGAGGTGCGGAAGATGTAACTCTCCGCCGGCGGAAACTTCGAAGTGAGCGCCGTGCCGGTGGCGCAGGGAATGATCAGGGGCATCTTGTTGGTCTGGAACACGTCGATCGACTTGGCCGCGAC
>DATNCF010000482.1:0-2601 GCA_035571675.1 Burkholderiales bacterium
ACGATTACTGGAGCGAGGCTTTCATCGATCTCGGCCTTAACGATCTGAACTATTACGATCTGTTCTTTCAGATGTGGCTGCGCGCCCATACACCGCTGACTAAAACCGGCCTGTACGATTTCATGCCCGGCATCAGCCGCCGCACGGCGGTGAAATACGTACAGGACCTGATCGACCGCAAATTGTTACGTGAGGAATTCGCACCGGAAGATCGCCGCGTGAAGTTCATCAGCCTGTCGAACGAGGTAAAGGGCAGGTTGGAAAAATATTTGGATTTTGCGTATCAGGAAATGAGAAATATCAATTGATTGTTAGCGGTGCAAAGGTGGAACTAATTCGCCGGGCGAATTGGTTTTCTCCACCGCGCCCGGCATCCAATCAATAACTTTTATACGATAGGAATTTTCCGGATAACACCACTTTAACGCGGTCGCCTTTCGGGTCGCTCTCGCGGTCGAGGTCCATCGAGAAATCGATGGCGCTCATGATGCCGTCGCCGAATTCCTCGTGGATCAACTCCTTGATGGTCGTCCCGTACACGTTGACGATTTCGTACCAACGGTAAATGAGGGGATCGGTAGGGACGGCGGTGGGCAGGGAGCCCTTGTAGGGCACCACCTGGAGCATGGCGACGGCTTCGTCCGAGAGGCCGAAGAGCTTGCCCACGGCTTCCGCCTGCTTCTTGCTCAGTTGCATCTGGCCGAGGCAGGCGGCGGTTGTCCATTCCTTGCTTTGGCCGACCTTCCTGGCCACCTCGGCCCACTTGATGTTCTTCTTGATCTTGGCCGCCAGAATCCTGGCGGTGACTTCGTCGCGCGTCATGGCGTCTCCCTGAAGCGTTATCCGCCTTTGACTTCGCGGGCGCGCCGAACGATGCGGCGCGCCTCTTTATATAGGCGCTACGTTACGGGCAAACGGCTGAATTGACAATGCTTGCTCGCCGCTCGAGTCCTGGAGTTCGCGCTACTGGCGCACGATGCTCTTGCCGGACTCTCGGACCAGGTCGCCTTTTGTAAAACCCGGGTCGTGAGTAAAAGTGAAAGTCTTTTCTTGTCCGCTGTCCATCTGCACGCGAACCAGCCACACCTTGGTGGAGCGAACTTTCTCCTCAATCTTGTGGCCACCGTAAGCGCCGCCCGCGGCGCCGGCAATGGTGGCGAGGGTTTTTCCGTTGCCGGAGCCGATCTGGTGGCCGAGCACGGCGCCCGCGACGCCGCCCCCGATCAGCCCGATGGGGCCGCCTTTGCCCTTGCGCTCGCCCTGGGCCACCGATAGCACGGTGCCGCACTCGGCGCAGCCGCCGTTGGCCGCGGCGATTTTGCGGGCGTCGGCCATGGCCTTGTCGTGCTCGGCCTTGGCATCGCGCAGGCATTGCATGCGCGTTGCCGAACTGGACTCGGCGGCGCAGAGCTTCTTGTCCGAGGCGTAGCGGGTTTCGGCCGCGCTTGCTGCCGACCTGTAGGCATCGTTGGAGGGAGCGGCCGCGGCGGGCAGGGCGGCGGTGGCCAGCAGCAGGCACAGGGCGATTTTGTTCATGGCGTCTCCTTGGGCCGCGGGCACGGTTGCACCGGGCCGGACGATCACCCTAGCCGCGTGGCATGGCAATTGATGGCGTGGCGCACCGGCCGGGCGTGGCCCGGCCGGATCATGGGGCGGCTACTTGGGCGGGGGCACCGGGATGGAGCCCGGGAACACGTAGGCCTGCAGCAGGGCGATGACCCCAATGATGGCCGCGCCGATGATGGAGAACCAGAATACCCTGCGGAATATCGGTCCCAGGGCGTGGGTGCGCTCCTTGGGATCGTCATAGCAGGCGGCGCAGGCCACCATGATGGACTGGGCGTCGATCATCTTGCCCATGACGCCGCCGGTGGAATTGGTGGCGACGATGAGGACTTCGTTCAAGTGCAATTGCTGGGCGGTGATGCGCTGCAGGCTGCCGAACAGGGCATTGGAGGCGGTGTCCGAACCGGTCAGGAACACGCCCAACCACCCCAGGTAGGCGGCAAAGAAAGGGTACAGCGGGCCGGCGTTGGTGAACGCCAGGCCGAGCACGGCGTCGGTGCCGGAGTAGCGGGTGAGGAAGCCCAGGCCCAGCACCAGGGCGATGACCAGCACCGGCGTCTTCATGCGCCGGCCGGTCTGGACGAACGCTTCGCGCCATTGGGCGCCGTTGAGGCCGAGGACTAGGCCGGAGAGCAGGGCGGCCACGAACACGCCGGTGCCGGCGGCCGACAGCCAGTTGATGGTGAAGCGCGCCGCCTCGGGCTTGGCGTTGGCCAGCACCACCGGCGGAGTGCGCTGCACCATGTTGTGCAGCGCCGGCATGTCCCACGCCGGCAGGGACAGCGTGCCGCCGAAATTCGAGCCGATGAACGTGGTCTTGAAGGTGACGCCTGAGAAGAGATTGTTCAGCCAGGCCTTCCAGTCGGGCGCGCCCCACAGGGCGCAGCAGGCAATGAGGATGATCCAGGGCGTCCACGCATGCATGGTCTGGCCGGCGGTGTACGGATACTTGTAATCGGCCCTTGCGGCGTCCGCGGGTGTTTTGCCGGCCGCCGCCAGCGCCTCGCGCTCGGACTTGAGCAGGAAGCGCGTCTT
>DATNCF010000483.1:0-7243 GCA_035571675.1 Burkholderiales bacterium
AGACCAAGCGATTGACCGCCGCCATGTTCCGCGCCGTCCTCGATGACATCCGGCGCGACCTCGAGGTGCGCCGGTGACTTCCAAGACCCCGCGCCTTGTCGTCACGCACGCCACCTCGCCCACGACCGAAGACGAGGCGCGGTCGGATGCGCCATCCACGTTCGATTCGGTGGCATTCCTCGGCACGCTGCCCAACCTGCCCGGCGTGTACCGCATGCTCAACGCCCGCGGCGAAGCGCTGTACGTGGGCAAGGCGCGCGACCTGAAGAAGCGCGTTTCGTCGTATTTCCAGAAAACCGGGCAGAGCCCGCGCATCGCCATGATGCTCACCCAGGTGGCCTCCATGGAGGTGTCGGTCACGCGCTCCGAGATGGAAGCGCTGATCCTGGAAAACAACCTGATCAAGTCGCTGGCGCCGCGCTACAACATCCTTTTCCGCGACGACAAGTCCTATCCCTACCTGATGGTGAGCGGCGACGAGTTCCCGCGCCTGGACTTTCACCGCGGCGCCACAGACCGCGCCAACCGCTATTTCGGGCCTTATCCCAACGCCGGGGCGGTGCGCGAGAGCATCCAGCTTTTGCAGCGCGTGTTCCGCCTGCGCACCTGCGAAGACTCGGTGTTCCAGAACCGCTCGCGTCCCTGCCTTCTGCACCAGATCCAGCGCTGCTCGGGGCCGTGCGTGAAGCTCATCGACGCGGAGCGCTATGCCGAGGACGTGAAAAGCGCCATCCTGTTCCTGGAGGGCAAGAGCAGCGCGGTGCTGGCGCGCATGGAAAAGGCCATGCAGGCGGCCTCCAACACCCTGCAGTTCGAGCAGGCCGCCGTGTACCGCGACCAGATCCGCTCGCTGTCCGGCATGACGCAGAAGCAGTACGCCGACACCGGCTCGGACTCGGACGTGGACGTCATGGGCTATGTGTTCGAGGGCGGCATCGGCTGCCTCAACCTGGTCATGATCCGCTCCGGTCGCATTCTCGGCGACCGCAGCTTTTTTCCCCAGGTGTTCCAGAACGACGAGCCGGCGGACATCATCTCGGCTTTTGTCGAGCAGCACTACCTCGAGCGGCCGCCGCCGCGCACCGTGGTGTGCGCGGTGGAGTTCGCCGCCCCATCGTCCGGCGGCGCCGGACCTGATGCGGCCGAATCCGGCGTGGACATCGCCGCGCTGCTGTCGGAACGGGCCGGGCACACCGTGCACGTGGTGGCGCGGCCCATCGGCGAACGCCGCGCCTGGCTGGACATGGCCGAGGAGAACGCGCGCCAGGCCATCAAGGGGCGCCTCGCCGAGCAGGCCACCAACGAGACGCGCCTGGCCTCGTTCCGCGAGGCGCTGGGGCTGCCCGACACGGTGCAGCGCATCGAGTGCTTCGACATCAGTCACACCCAGGGCGAGTCCACCGTGGCCTCGTGCGTGGTCTACGACCGCTACGACCTGCGCCGCAACGAATACCGCCGCTTCAACATAGAGGGCATCACCCCGGGCGACGACTTCGCCGCCATGCGCCAGGTGCTGATGCGCCGCTACGGCAAGGTGGCGGCGGGCGAGGGGGTGGTGCCGGACGTCATCCTGATCGACGGCGGCAAGGGCCAGTTGCACATTGCCGAGGAAGTGCTGGCCGACGTCAATTTGTCCGGCGTGCAGTTGATCGGCGTGGCCAAGGGCCCGGAGCGCAAGCCCGGCCTGGAGGAACTGTGGGTGGCCGGGCGCGAGCGCCCCGTGGACCTCGCGCCCGATACGCCGGGGCTGCACCTCATCCAGCAGATCCGCGACGAGGCGCACCGCTTCGCCATCACCGGCCATCGCGCCCGGCGCGGCAAGGCGCGCCTCACATCAACGCTGGAGGACATACCCGGCGTGGGCGGCAAACGCCGCCGGCAGTTGCTGGCGCGCTTCGGCGGCCTGAAGGGCGTGATGGGCGCCAGCGTGCAGGACCTTGCGCAGGTGGAGGGCATCAGCGCGAAACTCGCGGAACGGATATATAGGGAACTGCATGCCGGTTAACATTCCCATCCTCCTGACCTGGGCGCGCATCGTCATGATCCCGCTGGTGGTGGGCGTTTTTTATTTTCCGGACGATTGGCTGTCGTACTGGGGGCGCAATTTCACGGCCACGGTGCTGTTCACGCTGGCCGCCATCACCGACTGGCTGGACGGCTGGCTGGCGCGAAAACTGGGCCAGACCTCGGCTTTCGGCGCCTTTCTCGACCCGGTGGCCGACAAGCTCATGGTGGCGGCTTCGCTCATTATCTTGGTGGCGCTGGGACGGTTGGGCGATTCCAACGCCGTTGTCGCCGTCATCATCATCGGCCGCGAAATCGCCATTTCAGCGCTGCGCGAATGGATGGCCAAAAGCGGGCAAAGCGCCAGCGTGGCCGTCAACATGCTCGGCAAGATCAAGACCATTTCGCAGATGATTGCGATCCCGCTGCTGCTGTATTTCGAGCCGCTGCATTTCGGGACCGTGACCTTGGACACAGGGGCGCTAGGGCTGTGGCTGGCCTACCTGGCCGCCGCGCTGACGCTGATCTCCATGTTCTACTACCTCAAAATGGCCGGGCCTATTGCCTCCGAGAGAAAGGCCGGCAACCTCCCCATGGGAGGCGACCGGCGCATGGGAAGGGACCGCCGGGGCTAGGGTACGGCCCCATGCGAGGGCGACGCCGCTCTCCCCCCAGGTTGACCCCATGCGGTAACGACCTTATAATTCAAGGCTCTCGCGGGAATAGCTCAGTTGGTAGAGCGCAACCTTGCCAAGGTTGAGGTCGGGAGTTCGAGACTCCTTTCCCGCTCCAGAATTCCGAGGAACAACGACGCAAATCATCGTTGTTCCTCTTTTAGTTTCCGCCCTGCGGATTCCCGCAGGGCACGCGGCGCGATGGCAGAGTGGTTATGCAGCGGCCTGCAAAGCCGTGTACGTCGGTTCGATTCCGGCTCGCGCCTCCAAGATCCCTCTGCGGCGATAAACGAGAAAACGGCCCCATCATGGCAGCGGCTGCAAGGCGCAAGGGCCCGCAACTGTTCGGCCAAGACTGATCAGCGGTCCGTGCAGGATTCGAAATGCCAGTACGGTATGCTTAGTCTTTGATTGTTGGCAGGTGTTTCATTGGTCCCCGGGCTCGTGAGCTCTTGCCATCCTCAAGCAGCTAAGTGCACTCACCGGAACAGGTCAGTGCGTCTTTCCTGGCCGCGATCCGAATCGCCAATGAGCGACGCGGCTGTGTGGCCGAGATGCAGATGGGACGAGAGGATATGCGAGCATGGACAAGTCGACAGCCCTGTGGGAAATAGAACAAATCAAGCAGCTCAAGGCGCGCTACATGCGCCTCCTCGATGCAAGGAACTGGCCGGAATTCCGGGAACTTTTCGCGGACGATTTCAAATTCTTCCGCGAGCCCGGCAGCGTTCCTGTGCAAGGCACCGTACCGAAAGACACAACCGCGGATGCGTTCTGCAAGAGGATGGCGGAAATCATGAGTTCATCGGTGATCAGTGTTCATCACGGACAGATGCCGGAAATTGAAATTGTCGACCCGAATACCGCGCGTGGAATATGGTCTCTATACGACTATGTCGATCTTCCTGAGCGCGGGTATGCGATGCATGGGTTTGGTCACTACCATGAGGTCTACGTCAAGGGTACCGACGGAAAGTGGCGGATAAAGGAATCGCACCTGACAAGGCTTCGGGTGGATAAAGTGCCAACGCCTGTTCCCCCATTCTCTAAAAAAGCGAGCTAGGGATGGTCTGAGCAAGTCGCCCCATTGCGGTCCGGATGGGGCAGAAATTCCATTGAACGTTCGTTGGAAATTCTGCTATATTCGTAGCGCAATCGAGCTCGTTGCGCTCGCCGCACTGGTCGTTCTTCTCTGTTCGCATGGAGCGGTCAAATATCTCCAAGGAGAATTTGAAGAGTTTGCCGAATTAGGAGACGTCGATGAACTTCGAAATACATCCCCTCCCGACTCAACGCAAAGTTTCCCCCACGAGTTGGAAGCCGCCCACAGACATTCGAGTCATCTCCGCTGATGATCACAACATGGAGGCCGAACACCTGTGGGAAGAACGCCTTCCAGATAAGTTCAAAAATCGCGCCCCAAAACTTTGGCACGATAAGTCCGGCTGGCATCTGGAGCTTCGTGGCCGGCTTCTTGACACACCCGGCGTCGACCCCGATTTGGCCGAAGGGCTGACCGGAATGTGGAGCCGGGATGATCGCCTGCGGGCCATGGATGCGGAAGGGGTCAGCGCTTCGTTGCTGTACCACGCGCGACTGCAGACACTGAACATCCTGATCAAAGACGAACCGGACTTGTATACCGCATGCGTTGATGTCTACAACGAATGGCTTTCAGAATTTACCAAACCTGCCGCACAGCGCCTGTTTGGTGTTGCCTTGCTGCCAACGTTCCTCGAACCGGAAGCTTCGAGGGACTATCTGCAAAAAATTGCGGATCTGGGTTTTAAAGCGATGATGATGCCATCCTTTCCCCGAGGAGTGCGTTACAACGCCAAGGAACTAGACCCCCTCTGGAGGGCAATCGAAGATTCGCAAATCCCGCTTTCTTTTCATATCACGGCGACATTGGAATTCATGGGGCGCGGATCGCTCGGCGCCAATATCGCCCGCAACATGAGCCCATTCCGCCCATTGCTTGCTCAACTGATGTTCTCCGGTGTCTTCGAGCGACATCCCGGCCTCAGGGTGGTTTTTACGGAAGGTGGAGCAGCCTGGGTGGCTGACGCGCTCTATGGCTTTGACAAAGTTTGCCGCGACTATTATGAATCCTTGCGGCCGCGGCTTGCGCAGCTGCCCAGCTATTACTGGAAGCGACAATGCTACGCAACGTTCATGGATGATCCCATCGCGATGGAGCTGATTGATCGCATCGGAACCGACAATGTGATGTGGTCGCTGGATTACCCTCATCCGGAGGGTGTGCACGGTTATGCCGGCGAAGTTGCCAAAAATATCTATGACTCAATCGGCCATGAGCGCGCCAAGAAGGTGCTGGGTGGGAACGCGGCCAGCGTGTGGGGCATTTGATCACAAACGTTATTGTCAATCGGGAGAGGCCGTTGCCCGCCAGCGGGCTTCGTTCATCGCGGGGCGCTCAGTGACGTCCATGAGAAAGATGAAAACGGTAGATGATCGGCGCGACAGCCAGAGAAAATCCGACCTCACCCGCAGGCGAATTCTTGACGTCGCGGCCTATTGGTTCAACAAGAAGGGGCTTGCATTCACAAGCCTGACCGATTTGGCGAAGCTGGCAAAGGTGAACCCCAGCAGCATTTACTATTATTTTGAATCCAAAGACAAGCTTATTGAAGAAGTTCTCAGGATCGGCATCGAATTGACCCAGCGCGAGGTCCGTCAGGCCGTCGAGGCGCTTCCTGTGCATGCCAGCTATCGCGAACGTCTGCATGCCGCCATGAAGGCACATTTAAAAGCCGTGATCGGCCACAACGACTACGCCTCGGCCAATATCATCAACTATTCCCATGCGCCCGAACATGTGCGGAGCATCATCAAATTGGAGCGTCGCGCATATGGTGAATACTGGAAGACGCTGTTCGAGGAAGCTCAAAAGCGAGGTGAGATTGCCGCGGACGTGGACATTACGCTTGTGAGATTGTTTGTAGGCGCGTCTTTGAATTGGGCGGTTGAGTGGCACACTCCAAAAGGAAAGTCGATAAGCGAAATCGCCGATGAGTGTTATCGAATGGTTTTCGACGGCATAGCAGGAAGAAAGGCCGCCTAGGCTATAGGACGTCTGCACCTCATCATGCGATGCAGCCCGTCCCGACCCAGGCTGGTTTCCACCGATACGTCCTTGTCTTGACCCTTAAGGAGGATCATATGCTGGTGCGCTCCGTTCTGCTTCTCCCCGCCGCGGCGGTAGCGGCTGCCGTGGTCTTTTTAACGCATGCGTCACCGGTCCTGGCGCAGGGCTATCCCGACAAGCCAATACGGCTTGTCATTCCGTTCCCGGCCGGCGGAGGCGCGGACGCCACGGTCCGCGGGTTGGTCGAAACCATGGGGCCCAAGCTCGGCCAGAAGTTCATCATTGATCCAAGGCCAGGCGGCGGAGGGGTCATTTCGATACAGCATGTCATGGCGCAACCGCCCGATGGCTACACTTTGGTCAATCTGACGAACTCGGGGGCCGTCCGCTCGGCGATGCCGAACCCTCCATTTGACATACGCAAAGACTTGGCGGGAGTTGCTCCCATCAACTGGACGCCCTTGTATGTTGCCGTCAATACCGCGAAGGTACCAAGCACGACCTTGAAACAGCTGGTGGAATATGCGCGGGCGCATCCGGGCACGCTCAATTTTGGCTCTTACGGAGTGGGGAGCCTCGCGCATCTGATGATTGAGTTCTTGGGCCAGCAGACAGGCATCAAAGTGACCCACGTGCCATACAATGGCGAGGCAGCCAATGCAGCGGCACTTGTCAGGGGTGATTCCGATGCGGCAATCGGTTCACTGGTTTCGCTCCAGCCTCAGGTTGCCACAGGAAAGATCCGGCTGGTTTCAACCACCACGGCGAAGCGCTCGCCATTTGCCCCTGACGTCCCTGGCATGGGCGAAAGCGGTATCCCCGATTTCGACATCTCTACTTACAGCCTTCTTGCGGCGCCAGCGGGTACCCCACGCGAGATTCTCCAAAAGGTAAACGAAGCCCTTAACGCTTCATTGAAGGAGAAATCCTTGGCGGAGTATTTTGCGAAGTTGGGGGCGATTCCGGCGGGAGGGACGCTGGAATTCACCAATGACTTCTTACGCAAGGAAGTGGCTCTTTACGCCAAGATCATCACCGAGGGGAAACTCGATCTGAATTGAGATGAGTGACCCATTGAAAAAGCGCATCGTTCGGCCGCCGGAGGAGCGCCCCTGATCGCGGCGGCCTGACCGCGATAACGGGAAGCGGTCCACCCCCTCTGAATGTGGACCTGGTTCCCCCGGATAAACTGACTAACCTTGGGTCCTTATGGAGGGGCTGTGGCAGGAGAAATGACCACCGGGAATTTCGAAGGGCGGGTCGCGGTTGTTACAGGCGCAAGCAGAGGTCTTGGCCAAGCGATCTCGGTCGCGTTCAGCGGCGAGGGCGCCAAGGTCGTTCTTTGTGCCCGATCGCTGCAGGGTTTGGAACAAACAGCGGCCATGGTAAACCGGATGCAAGGGGAGGTCCTGCTTCTCGAGGGGGACATCGCCCATGCTGAAACATGGGAAAAGCT
>DATNCF010000484.1:0-2009 GCA_035571675.1 Burkholderiales bacterium
CGTCTACCGCGAATTGCTCGACCTTTGACCTTGCCGTGAATCCACCTCATTCCACCCGCTCCGCCACCAGACTGAGCGTCAACCTCAACAAGGTGGCGCTGCTGCGCAACACCCGCAGCGTCGGCGTGCCCGACGTGCTGCACGCGGCGCGCCTCGCGTTGGCCGCCGGCGCGCAGGGCATCACGGTACATCCGCGGCCCGATGCGCGGCACATCCGGCGCCAGGACGTGCGCGACCTGGCACGGCTGCTCAACCAGAGATCGGCAAGCGCGCCGCAAGCGGAATTCAACATCGAGGGCAACCCCTTCCAGGGGCTGGTGGACATCGTGCAGGAGGTTCGTCCCCAGCAGTGCACCCTGGTGCCCGATGACGAATCGCAGGCCACATCGGACCACGGCTGGGACCTGGACAAGGACGGCGCGGCGCTGCGCGCGCTCATGCCCACGCTCAAGGCCACGGGGGCGCGCATCAGTCTGTTCATGGACCCCGCGCCCGAGGCCATGGCCGCCGCGCGCGCGCTGGGCGCCGACCGCGTGGAACTGTACACCGAGCCTTACGCCCGTGCCTTCGCAGGGGAAGATGCCAAGGCGCTGGAGCAGTCGCTGAAGCAATACGAAGCCACGGCGCGCGCCGCGTTGGATGCCGGCCTGGGCGTGAACGCCGGGCACGACCTGAACCTTGCCAACCTGCCGCCGTTCCTGGCGCGTGTGCCGGGCGTGCTCGAAGTGTCCATCGGGCATGCCCTGATCGCGGATGCGCTCGAATTCGGAATGGCCGATACGGTGCGGCGTTATTTGCAGGCCGTGGGACAGTCGGTGACAGGGGCCACATCGTGATCCTGGGCATCGGGACCGATCTGTGCGAAATCGGCCGTATCGAGAAAGCACTCCAGCGCTGGGGCGACCGCTTCGCCCGGAAGGTGCTGGTGGAATCCGAATTTCAGCGCTACCAGCGCCACCGCAAGCCCGCCGCCTATGTTGCCAAGCGCTTCGCCGCCAAGGAGGCTTTCTCCAAGGCGTTGGGCACCGGCATCCACTACCCGGTGAACTGGCATAACGTAGGCGTGGTGAACGCGCCTTCGGGCAAGCCGGTGCTGAAGTTCTCGCCGGAACTGCAGCAATACCTGGAGAAGCGCAAGGTCACGGCCGTGCACGTGTCCATCACCGACGAAACCGGCATGGCCGCCGCCTTTGTCATCGTCGAGGGCGGGGAATGAAAAAGCTGCCGTTGGGACCGGTGATGGCTGACGTGGCCGGGCTGGAATTGACCGCCGGGGAGGCGGAATTCCTGCGCCATCCGGCGATCGGCGCGGTCATCCTGTTCGCACGCAACTATTCATCACCGGAGCAACTGAAGGCGCTTACCGCATCCATAAGGGCGCTCCGCGAACCCCGGCTACTTATCGCCGTGGACCACGAAGGCGGGCGGGTGCAGCGCTTTCGCGAAGGTTTTACCCGCATCCCGCCCATGCGCGCACTGGGAGAACTGTATGCTAAAGACCCGGAAGCGGGGCTGAAAGCGACGGACGCCGTGGGACGGGTCATCGGCACGGAACTGCTGGCGCACGGTGTGGACTTCAGTTTCACGCCGGTGCTCGACCTGGATTTCGGCCCATCCGCCGTGATAGGAGACCGCGCCTTCTCCGCTGACGCTGATTCGGTCAGCGCTCTGGCGGGCGCGCTGTGCGACGGCCTTGGCGAGGCCGGCAGCGCCAGCGTAGGCAAGCACTTTCCCGGCCACGGTTTTGTCAGTGCCGATTCTCATGTCGCCATCCCCGTGGATGAACGCGAGTGGCGCGACATCGAGGCTCAGGACATCGCCCCGTACCGCATGCTGGCAAAGCGGCTCGACGGCATCATGCCGGCCCACGTGATCTACCCGCGCCTGGATGCCCAACCCGCCGGCTTTTCGCGCTTCTGGCTGCAGGACGTGCTGCGCGGGCGGCTCGGGTACAAAGGCATGATTTTCAGCGACGACCTGTCCATGGAAGGTGCATCCGTCGCCGGCGA
>DATNCF010000485.1:0-3361 GCA_035571675.1 Burkholderiales bacterium
TGCTCGGCGTTTTGCAGCGCCACGGCGGGCTGCATGGACAGCAACGACTCGATGCCGGCCAGCGCGCTTTCGGCTTCTTCCACCGCAGCGCCCTGCTCCGCCGGAGGCGCAGCGGGTGATTCGGGCTTGCGCCGTGGGCGCGGCCAAGCCGGGGGCCACAGCGGCACGGGCGGGCCTCAGCGCAGCGGCGCGGCGTCCGCCACGGCCGGTGACGCCGCATCGCAGCGGAGATGCCGCAGCGGAACGCGCCCGGCATACGGCATGGCCTCGCGGTCGGCACGCCACTGTCCGTCGTTGAAGGCCGCCGCCTCGCGGCGGTCGAAGCCGATGAATACGCGGATTGGTTCGTCCATCCTGCCTCTCGTTGCCTGCACTGGTTGCGTCCGGCCCCATCCGGAGCGAAGCTTGGCCGCTATTATGCGACCGGCGGCACACGCAGTGGCGCCGCCGCCACCCAACGCGCCGCGGTTGCGGTAATAATGCACGCGCTCCGAGAACCGCTGCCGCCGATGCCATGTGTGGCTGATGCTATACTTTTCAGTGACTTGCCTGTGAAGACAATACAGGCGAGGCAAGAACGAGAAAACCGGGAGAACCACGATGTTCAAGCTCTTCGGCAAAAGCAAGGTGGACGAATTCGCGAAAGAGCTGGCGGAGGACATCGCGAAGCGCTATCCGCCGGCCATCGCCAACAACCCGGACCAGATGATTTCCCAGAAGCGGCTCACCACCATCCTCGAGGACGTGTTCAACCGCGCCTCCCGCTTCAACGCCGAGCATCGCCTGGGCATGTTCAAGAAGGCCAAGCTCGGCAACACCTTCAAGTGGGAACTGAAGGAAATGGGCTACGACGAAAAATTCACCGAGACGGCCACTGAAGGGCTGATCGTCTATCTCACCCGCGGACCTGGTTAAGGTTAAACAAGGGGCGCATGCGCCCCTTCGTAACAGCAGTCAATCAAACAAGGAGAGTGAGGAAGCGCGTCAGCGCTTCCCCTGAAGTGGGGGATTTACAAGGGGCTGTGGCCCCTTGTTCAAGGAAAATATCCGGGTATCTTCGTCTCGTCCACTTCGTCGATCTGCTCGCGGTCGAGGAACTTCTCGGCGTAGCGCAGGTACACCTTGTCGCGCACGAAGGTGTCGAACAGGTCGGGGTCGATGTGCCCACCCTGGCGGAAGTTGCCCAGGATGCGCAGCGATTCGGACAGGGTCTTGCCCGGCTTGTAGGGGCGGTCCTTGGCGGTGAGCGCCTCGAAGATGTCGGCGATGCCCATGACCTTGGCCTGGACCGACATCTGGTCGCCGCGCAGGCCGCGCGGGTAGCCCTTGCCGTCCATGCGCTCGTGGTGGCCGCCGGCATATTCCGGCACCGCCTTCAGGTGCTTGGGCCAGGGCAGCGCCTCCAGCATGCGGATGGTGGCCACGATGTGGTGGTTGATGGTCTCGCGCTCGCTGGCGGTGAGCGTGCCGCGCGCGATGGACAGGTTCTCGATCTCGTTGTCGGTGAGGAAGTTGGCCGTGGCGCCCGACACGTCCACCCACTTGTAGCCGGCGCCGATCTCCCGCACCCGCGCCTGCGACTCGGGAGACATGAATTCGCCGCCGATGTTGGAGCGGCGCAGGAACTCGCGGTCCATGTCCAGCCGCCGCAGCCGCTCGCGCAGCGTGCGGTCGATCTCGGCGGCCGCCTCGCGGCGCCCCATCTCGTCCAGGCGCGGCTCGCGCGCGGCGGCCAGCTGCGACTTCAGCGCCTCGATCTCGGCGTCGCGGCGCAGCACCTCGAAGCGCGTGTCCACCAGCCCGATGCGGTCGTAGATGGTCTCCAGCTTGGTGGCCTTGTCCACCACGTGCACCGGCGTGGTCACCTTGCCGCAGTCGTGCAGCAGGCCGGCGATTTTCAGCGCGTAGCGGTCCACGTCGGTCATGTGGAAATCCGCCAGCGGTCCCTCGCTGCGGTTGTTGACCGCCTCGGCCAGCATCATGGTCAGCTCGGGCACGCGCTGGCAATGCCCGCCGGTATAGGGCGACTTCTCGTCGATGGCGGTGTTGATGAGCTTGATGAAGGACTCGAACAGCACCTCGAGCTGGTTGATCAGCTGGCGGTTGGTGAGGGCGATGGCCGCCTGCGAGGCCAGCGACTCGGCCAGCCGCTGCTCGGCGTGGGAGAAGGGCACGATGACACCGTCCGGCCCCTTGCAGTTGATGAGCTGCAGCACGCCGATCAGCTCGCTCTCGTGGTTGTGCATGGGCACGGTGAGGAAGGACTGCGAGCGGTAGCCGGTCTTCTTGTCGAAATTGCGCGTGCCCGAAAAATCGAACCCGGCCTCGGTATAGGCGTCGGCGATGTTGATGGTCTCGCCGGTCAGGGCGGCCTGCGCGGCCACCATCTGGTTGTTGGGCTTGCGGTCCTTGTCGTACAGATGCACGGGATAGAAGGGGATTTCGTTGCCCGTGGTGCCCCCCATGGCGATACCCAGCGACTCGGTGCGCATGATGGCGAACCTCAGCTTGTCGCCGCCTTCGAGCAGGTACAGGGTGCCGCCGTCGGCATGGGTGATGGTCTGCGCCGCGAGCAGGATCTTCTCCAGCAGGCGGTCGATGTCCTTCACCTGGGACAGCGCCGCGCCGATGTCGTTCAGCTGCTCGAGGCGCTGGAAAAGGTCCTCAATGTTTTGCACGCTGATCCCCAGGCGGTCCACGCTAGCACCGCGGCCGGCAAGGGGCGCGACGAGGCGGCAGTGCGGGCGCCGTCACTTGATGCACACCGCCCGGACCTGGGCCATGTCGGTGATGCCCTGCAGCACCTTCTCGATGCCGTCCATTTTCAGGGTGCGCATGCCCTCCTCCAGGCACGTGGCGAGGATTTCGGCCACGCGCGCGTGCTCCTGGATGAGCTTCTTGATGGTGTCGGTGGCGATCAGCAGCTCGTGCAGGCCGGCGCGGCCCTTGTAGCCCGAACCTCCGCAGGCCTCGCAGCCCACCTTCTTGAACAGGTTGAACTGGCCCTTGTCGTTGCCGTAGCTCTTGATCAGTTCGCGGTACATGTTCTCGAAGGAAGCCTTGGGGTCCTTCTTGAACGGGCCGGTGTTGAGCAGCTCCGAGCAGTATTCCTGCAGGATCTGCTTGATCTCGTCGGGACCCGGGTTGTAGGCCTGCTTGCACTTGCCGCACAGGCGCTTGGCCAAGCGCTGGGCCAGGATGCCGAGCAGCGCGTCGGCAAAGTTGAACGGGTCCATGCCCATGTCGAGCAGGCGGATGATGGACTCGGGCGCGCTGTTGGTGTGCAGGGTGGCGAACACCAGGTGGCCGGTGAGCGAGGCCTCGATGCCGGTGCCGGTGGTCTCTTTGTCGCGCATTTCGC
>DATNCF010000486.1:0-2537 GCA_035571675.1 Burkholderiales bacterium
GGTGGGCGCGAGCACGGCCTACGGCTTCGGCACGGGCTTCTTCGTGCCGCACCGCGCCTAGAAATTAAGGCGGGGGATTCCCCGTTCCGCTTTCGACAACGACGCCATAAAGGAGGAACCGTGGCTGCCTACACCGCCATCAAGTACGAAAAGCGCGGGCACACCGCCTGCATCACGCTCAACCGGCCGGAGAAGTTGAACTCCATCAACTACGCCATGATCGACGAGCTGGCCGTGGCCTACAAAGCGGTCGAGGATGATCCCGATGTCTGGACCCTGATCGTCACCGGCGCCGGCGACCGCGCGCTGTGCACCGGCGCCGACGTGAGCACCATGCCGGACCCGAAGTCGGGGGCGTCCAAGCCCGGCCAGGATTCGCGCGGCGAGGCCTTCCTGTCCAAGATGTGGCAGTGGGATGCGCCCCAGGAGGCCACGCCGCCCTACCTGCAGATGACCAAGCCCGTCATCTGCGCCGTCAACGGCATGGCGGCCGGCGCGGGCCTCGACCTCATCACCACCTCGGACATCGCCATCGCCGCCGACACGGCCACGTTCTTCGACCCCCACGTCAGCATCGGTATCGTCTCTGGGCGCGAGATGGTGCGCCTGGCGCGCGTGATCCCGCTCAACGCCGCGATGCGGGTCGCCCTGCTGGGCAAGCAGGAGCGCATGAGCGCGCAGCGCGCCTATGAACTGGGCCTGATCACCGAGATCGTGCCGCAGGCCAGGCTCATGGACCGTGCGTGGGAACTGGCGGAACTGGTCAACAAGAACGCCCCATTGGCCGTGCGAGGAACAAGGTTAGGCATTCGAAAGGGCCTGTCCTTGCCGGTATACGAGGCAGAACTGCTGGCCGAGAGTCATCGGCTGCGCGTTGCGGCTTCGGAAGACGCGCTGGAAGGGCCGCGGGCGTTCATGGAGAAGCGGGCGCCGAACTGGAAGGCGCGCTAGGACTTTCATCCCGATCCCTGGCTGCTTTGCCGACGGGGCGAAATTCGCCCCATCTCTTTTTTTAGTTACTGCGGCTGGTAGTTCAGCGATTTCGCCACTTCCGTGTACGCGGCCAGTTCGCTCTCGATGCGCTTGCCCCATCCCAGCGGATCCGCCGGCACCTGAAAGCGATTATGCATTGACCGTAGGGGTGGGCGACTTTAGCATTAGTTCGGATACCCAAGGAGGAAGCATGTCAGCCCAGCCCATCGGCCGCCCCGACCCCGGCACCTGGCTTTTTTCCAGCGACGATCACCTCGACCTGTGCTATGTCCCGCCCACCATGTGGCAGGAGCGCGTCCCCGCCAAGTGGAAGGCCGAGGCGCCCAAGGTGCAGACGGACAGCAAGGGCCGCACGGTGTGGTTCCGCGAGGGCCGGCCCTGGGGTGTGCAGGGGTCGAAGAAACTCGACGGCCGCAAGGTGGTGTTCGACGAAGTCGGCCTGGCCGAGGAGCCCGAGCCCGGCGTGTTCCGCGCCGCCAGCGCCAAGTACCGCCTGCAGGACATGGACCGGGACGGCATTTACGCCCAGGTCATGTACAACTTCCTCGATTGGGGGTTCGAGAACCCCGAGCTCAAGGAAGCGTGCCTCCTCGCCTTCAACGACTGGATCGCCGAATTCTGCGCCGCCGACCGCAACCGCCTGATCGGACTGGCCGTGCTGCCCACGCACGACCCGCAGGCCGCCATGTCCGAACTCGATCGCACCACCAAGCTTGGCCTGCGCGGCGCCATGTTCGAGTTCACCGGCGCGACCACCCCGGTGTACGACAAGGCCTGGGACCCGCTGTGGGCAGCCGCGGCCGAGAGCGGCACGGCCATCAGCTTCCACATCATGACCAAGCGCAGTCTCACCGCCCTGAACCTGAAGGACTATCCCTGGCTGCTGCCCGCGCAGGCGGCGGTGGCCTGCCTGATGCTGAATGAAATCATGTCGCAGCTCATCTACAGCGGCATCACCCTGCGCCATCCCAAGCTCAAGCTGGTGCTGGCCGAGTCGTCGCTGGGCTGGCTGCCGTTCGTGCTCGAGCGCCTCGAGTTCGAGCAGCACAACTACAAGCACGTGCAGTCGCTACCCAAGGTGCCGGCGGGCGAGATTTTCCGGCGCAGCTTCTACTGCACCTTCCAGGAGGAGAAGCTGGGCGTGCAGCTCATTCCCAAGATCGGCGAGGACAACGTGATGTGGGCGGCCGACTATCCGCACGGCGACGGCTCGTTTCCGCGCTCGCGCCAGGCCGTGGACAGCATTTTCGAGGGCGTGGATCCGCGCATCAAGGCCAAGGCCACGCGCGACAACATGAAAAATCTGTACCGCATATCGTAAGTAATGAGCAAGGAGGCGCTCCTTCCTGGAGCGCCACCCACCATTGCCTTAGGCAGCGAGGAACACCATGAGCACATACGACAGCGTTATCAGGAACGGCACCGTGATCGACGGCACCGGCATGGCCGGCTACCGCGCCGACATCGGCGTGTCTGGCGGCAAAATCGCCCGCATCGGCCGCATCCGCGACCGGGGCCGGCGCGAAATCGACGCCGAAGGCCAT
>DATNCF010000487.1:0-8131 GCA_035571675.1 Burkholderiales bacterium
GGGCTGCGCAAGTTCATGCCGATCACCTACTGGACGGTGCTCATCGGCGCGCTCGCCAACGCCGGGATCCCGCCCTTCTCGGGGTTCTTCTCGAAGGACACCATCATCGAGGCGCTGCACGTGTCCACGACGCCGGGGCACGCGCTCGCGTACTGGCTCGCGGTCGCGGGCGTGTTCGTGAGCGCGCTGTACTCCTTCCGGCTGGTGTTCTTCGCCTTCCACGGCAAGGAGCGCTTCCGGGACGAGCCGCACGACGCCCACGCACATGATGCCCACCACGGCTCCCACGACGAGGAGCCGGGCCATGAAGAGCATGCCCACGGCACGCCGCACGAGTCGCCCTGGGTGGTGGTGGTCCCGCTGCTGCTGCTGGCGATTCCCTCGGTCTGCGCTGGCTGGATCATCGGCGACGTGGTGTTCGGCGATTACTTCGGCAACGCCATCGTCGTGGCCCCCGAGCACGAGTGGATCGCCGAAATGCGCGAGGAGTTCCACGGCGTCGTTCCCATGGTGATGCACGGCTTCACCCTGCCCACGTTCTGGCTGGTGGTGGCCGGCATGGGCCTGGCCTGGTACCTGTACATCGCGCGGCCCGACCAGCCGGGCGTCTGGCGGCAGCGCTTCTCCGGCATTGTGCGCATCCTCGACAACAAGTACGGCCTGGACGATTTCAACCAGTGGTTCTTCGCCGGCGGCGCGGTGGGGCTGGGCAAGGGGCTGTGGCGCGCCGGCGACGTGACCATCATCGACGGCCTGATGGTGAACGGCTCGGCCAGGCTGGTGGGCTGGATCAGCCGCCTGTCGAAGGGCATGCAGACCGGCTACATCTACCACTACGCCTTCGCCATGATCGTCGGGGTCGGCGTGCTGCTGACCGCGTTCGTGATGCTGGCGCCGTGATACCCGACGTGACAGCCGTCCCCGCACACAACGAACAACAAACTCATCGATGACCCCCAACGCTCCCTGGCTCAGCCTTTCGATCTGGATCCCCGTGATCGCCGGGCTGGTGGTGCTCGCCAGCGGCTCCGACCGCAACGCCCGCGAGGCGCGGGTGATCGCGCTGATCGGCGCGCTGGCCGGCTTCCTCGCCACCATCCCGCTGTACAGCGAGTTCAACAGCGCCAGCAGCGCCATGCAGTTCGTGGAGTTGAAGCCCTGGATCGAGCGCTTCCACATCAACTATCACCTGGGCGTTGACGGCATCTCGGTGCTTTTCATCCTGCTGAACAGCTTCATCACCGTGCTGGTGGTGATCGCCGGGTGGGAGGTGATCCAGACGCGCGTGGCACAGTACTACGCCGCCTTCCTCATCATGTCGGGCCTGATGAACGGCGTGTTCGCGTCGCTGGACGCCATGCTGTTCTACGTGTTCTTCGAGGCCACGCTCATCCCCATGTACTTGGTCATCGGCGTATGGGGCGGGCCGAACCGCATGTATGCCGCGGTGAAATTCTTCCTGTTCACGCTGCTGGGCTCGCTGCTCATGCTGGTGGCCTTCCTGTACCTGTACAACAAGGCCGGCGCCAGTTTCGAAATCCTCGACTTCCACAAGCTGCCGCTGTCGCTGCCGGCGCAGAAGCTGCTGTTCATCGCCTTCCTCCTGGCCTTCGCCGTGAAGGTGCCCATGTGGCCGGTGCACACCTGGCTGCCCGACGCGCACGTGGAGGCGCCCACCGGCGGCTCGGCGGTGCTGGCGGCCATCATGCTGAAGCTGGGGGCCTACGGCTTCATCCGCTTCTCCATGCCCATCCTGCCCGACGCCAGCCACGCCTGGTCGGGCTTCATGATCACGCTGTCGCTCATCGCCGTGGTGTACATCGGCCTGGTGGCGCTGGTGCAGTCGGACATGAAGAAGCTGATCGCCTACTCGTCCATCTCGCACATGGGCTTCGTCACCCTGGGGTTTTTCATGTTCAATGCCCTGGGAACAGAAGGCGCGCTGCTGCAGATGATCTCGCACGGCTTCGTGTCGGCGGCCATGTTCCTGTGCGTGGGGGTGATGTACGACCGCATGCACACCCGCATGATCGCCGACTACGGCGGGGTGGTGAACACCATGCCGCGTTTCGCCTCGTTCATGATGCTGTTCGCCATGGCCAACTGCGGCCTGCCCGCCACCTCGGGTTTCGTGGGCGAGTTCACGGTCATCATGGGCGCGGTGAAGTTCAATTTCTGGATCGCCTTCCTGGCCGCCACCACCCTGGTGTTCGGCGCCGCCTACACGCTGTGGATGTACAAGCGCGTGGTGTTCGGTGCCGTCGCCAACGACCACGTCCGTGAGCTCACCGACATCAACGGGCGCGAGTTCCTCGTCCTCGCGCTGCTCGCCCTGGCGGTGCTCGGCATGGGCATCTACCCCGCCCCGTTCACGGATGTGATGCACGCCTCGGTGAACGACCTGCTGAAACACATGGCTGTCAGCAAGCTATGACCGCATACCAGACGACCTCCCTACACCGGCGGAAGGCGCAATGAACCTACCCTTTCCCGACCTCGCCCCGGCCATGCCTGAGATATTCCTGCTGGTCATGACCTGCATCGTCCTGGTCACGGATCTGTTCGTGGGCGAGCGCCGCAACATCACCTACGGCCTGTCCGTGGGCACGCTGGTGGCCTGCGCGCTGCTGATCGGGCTGCTGTCGGCCATCCCAAGCCCCACCTACACCTTCAACCACATGTTCGTGCTCGACCTGATGTCGAGCGTGCTGAAGGGCTTCACCTGCATCGCCGCCGCGGCCGCGCTGGTGTACTCGCGCGGCTACCTGGAGGAGCGCGGGCTGCTGCAGGGCGAGTATTTCTCGCTCACGCTGTTCGCCACCCTGGGCATGATGGTGCTGATCTCGGCCAGCCATTTCCTAACCATCTACCTGGGCCTGGAACTGCTGTCGCTGTCGCTGTACGCCATGATCGCGCTCAACCGCGACTCGGCCACCTCCACCGAGGCGGCCATGAAGTACTTCGTGCTGGGCGCCCTCGCTTCGGGCCTGCTGCTGTATGGCATGTCCATGATCTACGGCGCCACCGGCACGCTGGATCTGTCCGACGTGGCGCTCGGGGCGGGCAGCATCCTGCAGGTGGACGACGCCAAGCGCGACGTGCTGATTTTCGGCCTGGTGTTCGTGGTGTCGGGCGTGGCCTTCAAGCTGGGCGTGGTGCCCTACCACATGTGGGTGCCCGACGTGTACCAGGGCTCGCCCAACGCGGTGACCCTCTTCATCGGCACGGCGCCGGAGCTGGCCGCCTTCGCGATGGCCATGCGCCTGCTGGTGAACGGGCTGTTGCCGCTCGCCATCGACTGGCAGCAGATGCTGCTGCTCCTGGCCGTGCTGTCCATCGTGCTCGGCAACCTGGCCGCCATCGCCCAGACCAACATCAAGCGCATGCTGGCCTACTCGACCATCTCGCACATGGGCTTCCTGCTGCTCGGCCTGGTGTCGGGCGTGGTGGGCGAGACCTGGCGCGACGCCAACTGGCTGTCCGCCCCCGACGCCTACGGCGCCTCCATGTTCTACGTCATCGTGTACGTGGTCACCACCCTGGCCGCCTTCGGCGTGGTGCTGCTCCTGTCGCGCGCCGGCTTCGAGGCGGACAACATCGAGGACTACCGCGGCCTCAACCGCCGCAGCCCCTGGTTCGCCTTCATCATGCTGGTGGCCATGTTCTCGCTGGCCGGCGTGCCGCCGGCCGCCGGCTTCTACGCCAAGCTGGTGGTGCTGCAGGCGGCCGTGGCCGCGGGGCAGGTGTGGCTGGCCGTGGTGGCGGTGGTGTTCTCGCTCATCGGCGCGTTCTACTACCTGCGCATCGTCAAGCTCATGTACTTCGAGGACCCGGTCGACGCGGCGCCGCTCGCGCCGCGCGCCGACATGCGCGTGCTGCTCACGGTGAACGGCGTGGCGGTGCTGGCGCTGGGCATCCTGCCGCAGCAGCTCATGCAGTTGTGCTACACCGCCATCAAGTCGCTTTGATTGCTTTCGCATGAGCGGCACCTCCCACGACCTGACCGAGCACAAGGTGTCGAGCGAGCTGGTCTACGACGGCCGGCTGCTCAAGGTGCGGCGCGACATCGTGCGCCTGCCCGACGGCAACACCGCGGAGCGGGAGCACATCGTCCATCCCGGCGCCGTGATGGCGCTGCCCGTGCTGGACAACGGCGACTTGGTCATGGAGCGGCAGTTCCGCTATCCCCTGGGCGCCGACATGATCGAGTTCCCCGCGGGCAAAATCGATCCCAACGAAACACCGCTGGTATGCGCCCAGCGCGAGTTGAGCGAAGAAACGGGTTATTCGGCATCGCAGTGGGAATTCATGGCCAGCATCCACGTGGCCATTGCTTATTCCAACGAGCGGATCGACTTGTTCCTGGCAAGCGGGCTTACATTGGGGAAGTCGAAGCTGGACGACGAGGAGTTTCTTGAGATTCTGCAGGTTAAGCCGGCGCAGGCGTTTCAGTGGCTGCGCGAGGGCAAGATCACGGACGCAAAGACAGTTGTGGCGTTGTTGATGTACGACAAAAGGCTCGCTGCCTAAGCCCCGGAAGTTTTTCTTCCCTCTCCCGGGGGAGAGGGACCGAGGGAGAGGGCGAAACCTTTACAACTCAGAAACTCGAACCGCTGGTCGATTATTTCTTGTAGCTGATTCGATAGACCGCTCCGGCGAGGTCATCCGACACCAGCAGCGCCCCATCAGGCATGACCTCGACGTCCACGGGCCTTCCCCAGGCCCGTTCGTTCTCCATCCATCCCTCGGCAAACACCTCTTGTTTTACCAAGTTCCCTTCAACGCTTACTCGAACCACTCTATAGCCGCTCTTCTTGGATCGATTCCAGGATCCATGCTCGGCTATGAATATATTGTTTCGGTATTCGGCGGGAAACTGGCCGCCGGTGTAGAAGCGCATGCCCAGCGCCGCCACGTGCGCGCCCAGGTTCGCGGCAGGCGCCGCAAATTCGGAGCACGGTTTGCCCTTGCCGAACTCGGGGTCGGGCGTGTCGCCCTGGTGGCAGTACGGATAGCCGAAGTGCTCGCCGGGCTTCGAGACGCGGTTCAGTTCATCGCCGGGCAGGTCGTCTCCCAGCATGTCGCGGCCGTTGTCGGTGAACCACAGCTCGCGGGTCTGCGGATGCCAGTCGAAGCCCACGGAGTTGCGCACCCCGCGCGCCACCACTTCGTAGCCCGAGCCGTCGGGGCGGATACGCGAGATCAGCCCGTGCGCGTCGTCCGGAACGCAGACGTTGCATGGCGCGCCCACGGGCACGTACAGCCAGCCGTCGGGGCCGAAGCGGATGAATTTCGCGCCGTGATGCGTGTCCGCCGGATAGCGGCTGGTCACCACCGCCGGCGAGCGCTCGCCCGACGCATAAGCGTCGATGTTCGGCTCCACGTCGTCGAAGCGCAGAATGCGGTTGACCTCGGCCACGTACAGCGCGCCGTCGCGCAGCGCCACCCCGTTCGGCAGGTTGAGCCCCGAGGCCAGGGTGATCACCCGGGTGGCGCGCTCGCCCCGGTAGCTCACCGCGTACACCCTGCCCGACCGGCTGGCCACGAACAGCGTGTTGCCCTTGCCTGCGGCCATGGAACGCGCGCCCGGCACCTCGGCGGTGAACACGCTGATGGAGAAGCCCGCCGGCAGCCGTATGCTTTTGATGCCCTGGGCCGCCGCTCCCGGCGCAAGCATGGCGGCGGCGGCCAGCCATGCCAGGGCGCGCACTGCGAAAGCACGAGCAACGAGGCGGCGGACGAAGCGGCGGAGAATTGTCGCCATGGCGCTACACTCAATCCGATGGTGAGGGTGTTTTCGAGGGCAAGGATCGCAACGATAATGGCCCGCGCGGGTCAAATTCATCCCAATCATCATCCGGGGCGACTCACATGGGCAATTCTCGCATGCAGCTTATCACCTGGAATGTGCAGTGGTGCAAGGGTTGCGACGGCGTGGTGGACCCGTCGCGCATCGCGCGCACGGCCCGCGCCATGGCGGATTTCGACGTGCTGTGTCTGCAGGAAGTGGCGCGCAATTTTCCCGCTCTGGAAGGCAGCCGCGGCGAAGACCAGTTCCGCCTGCTCGCCGAAGCGCTGCCCGGCTACACCCTGATCGAGGGCATTGCCGTGGACCGCGGGCCCTCGCTGGCCGGGCATGAAAGCGGCATGGTGCAGGGACGATCCCCCGCGCGGCGCCAGTTCGGCAACGCCATCCTCACGCGCTGGCCGGTGCTGCAGGTGTTCCGCCACTTGCTGCCCTGGCCGGCTGACGCGGACGTGTCGAGCATGCAACGCGTGGCGGTGGAGGTGGTGCTGGCCGCGCCCAAGGGTCCGCTGCGGGTCACCACCACTCACCTGGAGTATTACTCGCACCGCCAGCGCATGGCCCAGGTCGAGCGGCTGCGGGAACTGCACATCGAGGCGGCCGCCCACGCCCACGACAAGACCCGGGGCGAGAAGGCCGGCGGCCCCTTCGAGGCGGCGCCGCGCCCGGTCAGCGGGCTGCTGACCGGCGATTTCAACTTCCGCCCCGGTGCCCCGGAGCACGCCCGGCTGGTGGCGCGCCCGGGCGGGGATGTGCCCGGCTATGTGGACGCCTGGGCGGCGCGCTATCCGGGCCGGCAGCACGCCGCCACCGTGGGCCTGTACGACAAGAAGCAGTGGCCGGGCGAGCCCTTCTGCTTCGACATGATTTTCGTCACCGCCGACCTGGCCCAGCGCATCGAGTCGGTGGAGGTGAACGGCGACACCAATGCTTCAGATCACCAGCCCATGCTTATCCGCCTGCGCGACTGACCCCGGGGCCTTCCGGCGCAGTATTCCCGGCGCCCGGCCAGGCGTAAAATCCTACCCGCCGCCCCCCTCGACGGACGGACGGCGCCCAGGGAGAACCCTTTCGATGCCGCATCGCGGTCAGCAGGCGCTCAGGAACTGGCAAAAGCCGTTTCAATGGCTGCTGCAACTCGGGCGCGGACCGACGCTGGCCTTGTGCTCGGGCGCCACGCTGGCGCTGGCGCTGCTCGATTTCATCACGCCGCCGCAGCTCAACCTGGCCTTTGCCTACGCCATGGTGATCCTGCTGGCGACCTGGAACATCGGTGTCCCGGTGGGCATCGTGTTTGCCGCCATCGCCTTCGGCCTGCAGATACAGGAACTGAGCGGCATCGCTGCGCCGCCGGCCGATTCACTGTTTTGGTACATCGTGCTGCTCAACCGCGCCTTCACCTTCGTCGTCGCGGTGGCGCTCACCGGCGCGCTGCGGCGCATGTTCGACATCGTGCAGGAGCGCTCGCTGCGCGACGCGCTCACCAACGCCGTCAACGCCAGCCACTTCCTCGAGCTGCTGAATTCGGAAATCGCGCGTTCGGCGCGCTCCGGCGTGCCCTTCACACTGGCCTACCTGGACTGCGACGACTTCAAGTCGGTCAACACCACTTACGGGCACGTCAAGGGCGATGCCGTGCTGCGCGCCGTGGTGGACACGGCCCGGCGCAGCGTGCGCGGCATCGACGTGGTGGCCAGGCTGGGCGGCGACGAGTTCGCCATCATTTTCCCGCAGACCGACAGGTTGAACGCCGCGCGCGTGCTGGAGCGCCTTCAGGTCAACCTGCGCGCCGCCATGCGCGACCTGGGCGTGCAGACCTCGGTGAGCATCGGCGCGCTCACCGTTCATTCCCCGACGGTCACCGCCAACGACGTGCTCACGGCCGGCGACGAACTCATGTACCGCGCCAAGCGCCAGGGCAAGGACCGCGTGGTGCACGAGGCGTTGCTGGGGAATGTGCCGCGCGCCGTGGGCGCCGGGGGCTAGGTCTTCGCGGCGGGGGCTTTGGCCAGCCGCGAGCGCAACGGCACTTCGCGCAGCGCCAGCGACAGCGCCACCGCCGCGAGGCCGATCACGGCCGAGCTCAGGAACACCGTGTCGAGTGCCGCCGCCAGCGCTCCGCGTATGGCGAGCAGCGCCGCGTCGAAGCGGCCCTGCAGGGCTGCGGGCAGCGCCGCGCGCGCGGCGGCGATGTGGCCCGGGTCGAACAGCGCCTGGGCGTTGCCGCCCGCGCCCAGCGATTTCTGCAGACCCGCGGGCAGGTCCAGCCCGGAGAGCGCCTCGCCTATGCGCGCGGGCAACTGGTGCGCCAGCACCGTGCCGAGG
>DATNCF010000488.1:0-6399 GCA_035571675.1 Burkholderiales bacterium
GGGTCCAGGGATTGATAATCTCCAAGCCCAGACCAGCTACGTCGCGCACATTGCGGGTGACTAAGGTCAGCCCGTGATGTAGGGCGGTCGCGGCGAGCAGGCTGTCGATCGCAGGAACGGGCCTGCCTGCCGCAGCCAGAATCCGGCCCCAGCGATCAGCCACTTCACCGTCGATTGGAAGAACACGTCCGGCGAAGAAAGCAGGCAATTCGGTTTCCAGCCAGTCGAGCAAGGCGGTTCTGCGCCTTTCATCTTCCAGACTCGCTACTCCCTTGCGCAACTCACCTAGCGTCAAAACGCTTAGATAAAGCGTGGACGCAGGGCGCTCAGCGAACCACTCAATAACGCCAGCGTCCGGCTTTTTGCGACGAGGCTCCGAGAGGACGTTGGTGTCGAGCAGATAGCTCAAAGGACAACCTTGCGGGTGCGGCTCCGGTCACGCTCGAATTCGATGTCTTCGACACCATAAAGGGGCGACTTCCGAATGAACTCGACCAGCGACTGACCGTTGCCCGACAGGCTCTCATACTCCGTCCTGGACAGCACCACGGCCACCGGCCGTCCATGTAAGGTGATCTCCTGCGGGCCTTCGCTTTCCGCCAGTTTCACGACCTCGGAGAGGCGGGCCTTTGCTTCCTGCATTTGCCAAGACATGGGAATTCACCTTTCTGACTAGACAGGTTAGATTATACTGGCCCCCTCAAGGAATGCCAACCTATCGATGTTCCGATTTGACCTCGCATGGCAAGATAATGGCCGCAGGCGTTGTCGAGCGTGGAGAAGCGGCGCCGTGATCGTGGTGAATCTATCCCGACTTCATTTGAGCAGGCTGTTCAATCCGTGTTCAATCGGCATTGCTTGGATTCGGAAGTATTTAAAAAGCGCGGAAGTCCTGAAGAGGGATTTTTCCATTCCGATCGCGCGTCGAATTCAGCAACCTGGAGCGTGGACGAACTTGCGGCGGATGCTTGGCTTCTTACACGCAGACCGCACTATGAAGTGGCGCAAGCAATAAGCCGACTCAAAGGCGTTGCAATAGAAAGAACCTTAAGCGCAGTCGAAAAAGCAAGCGACGAAGAGAGGACGCAATGGCGCAGCAACGCCAGGGTTAAAGCAAAGCTGGCGGAGATTCGAGCTGAAAAGGCATATGCTGCACTTGAGCGTGAGGAACTTCTGAACGGCCCAGAATTCAACTAAACATTAAGTTTTCTGAGTGGTTGGTGGGGCAAATCCAGTTCAGTTCGCGAAGAAGTCCTTCACCTTATCCATCCACGACTTCGCCCGCGGGCTATGCCGGTCCACGTCGCGCATGGAAATCTTCTCGAACTCGAACAGCAGCTCCTTCTGCCGGTCGGTGAGGTTCACCGGCGTTTCCACCACCACGTGGCACATCAGGTCGCCGTGGGTGTGGCTGCGCACGCCCTTGATGCCCTTGCCGCGCAGCCTGAACACCTTGCCCGACTGGGTCTCGGCCGGGATCTTGATCTTGGCCTGGCCGTCGAGGGTGGGGATGTCGATGTCGCCGCCCAGCGCGGCGGTGGCGAAACTCACCGGCATTTCGCAATGCAGGTCATTGCCCTCGCGCTGGAACACGGCATGCGGCTTCACCTGCATCTGCACGTAAAGGTCGCCCGCAGGGCCGCCGTTGACGCCCGGTTCGCCTTCGCCTGAGAGGCGGATGCGGTCGCCCTCGTCCACTCCGGCGGGGATTTTAACGGACAGCGTCTTGTGCTTCTTCACCCGGCCGGCGCCGTGGCAGGCGAGGCAGGGGTCGGAAATGAACTTGCCCGTGCCGTGGCACTTGGGGCAGGTCTGCTGGATGGAGAAAAAGCCCTGCTGCATGCGCACCTGCCCGTGCCCGTCGCAGCTCGGGCAGGTGCGGGGCGAGGTGCCGGGCTTGGCGCCGGTGCCGTGGCAGGTGCCGCAGGCCTCGGCGGTGGGTATGCGGATCTTGGTCTCGGTGCCGCGCGCCGCCTGCTCCAGCGTGATCTCGAGGTTGTAGCGCAAGTCCGCGCCGCGGTACACGCCGTTGCGATTGCCGCCCGGGCCGCCGCGGGCCTGGCCGAAAATGTCGCCGAAGATGTCGCCGAAGGCTTCGGAGAAGGACGAAAAGCCGGCGCCGCGCGCGCCGCCCATGGCTTGTTCGACGCCGGCGTGGCCGTACTGGTCGTAAGCCGCGCGCTTGTGGTCGTCGCAGAGGATTTCGTAGGCTTCCTTCGCCTCCTTGAATTTCTCCTCGGCCCCCTTGTCATCCGGGTTGCGGTCCGGATGGTATTTCATGGCCAGCTTGCGATAGGCCTTCTTGATGACCTCGGTGTTCGCGTCCCGGTTCACACCGAGCACTTCGTAGTAATCCCGTTTCGACATGGTTTCCGTCGTTTCCCTGGTTCCACTCGGACGCCCTCACTTCATGTTCCGGGCGCCTTACCTCGATTTGAAGCTTAACTGAACACTTGTCCGCAGCCAACGCACAAGGCCGGAGAGGCGCGTACTACGCCCTCCGGCCTTGAGATCGCCCTGCAACCCGGCGCTTACTTCTTGCCGTCTTTCACCTCGGTGAACTCGGCGTCGACCACATTGCCGTCGTCCTCTTTGGGCTGTTCCTGTCCGCCCGGCTGCGGGCCGCCTGCGGGGCCTTGGCCCTGGGCCGCGCCCGCCGCCTTTTGGGCGTCGGCATACATCTTCTCGCCCAGCTTCTGCGAGGCCTTGGCCAGTTCCTGCGCCTTGGCTTCCATTATGTCCTTGCTGTCGCCCTTGAGCGCCTGCTCTCCCTCCTTGAGCGCAGCCTCGATCTTGGACTTCTCGTCCGCGCCGATCTTGTCGCCGTACTCGCCGAGCGATTTCTTCACTTGATGGATCAGGGCCTCGAGCTGGTTGCGCGAAGTGACCAGTTCCAGCGCCTTCTTGTCCTCCTCGGCGTGCGCCTCGGCGTCCTTCACCATGCGCTGGATCTCCTCTTCCGAGAGGCCCGAGCTCGCCTGGATCTTGATCTTGTTTTCCTTGCCGGTGGCCTTGTCCTTGGCCGACACGTGCAGGATGCCGTTGGCATCGATGTCGAACGTGACTTCGATCTGCGGCATGCCGCGCGGCGCCGGCGGGATGTCGGTGAGGTTGAACTGGCCCAGGCTCTTGTTGCCGGAGGACATCTCGCGCTCGCCCTGCAGCACATGGATGGTCACCGCCTGCTGGTTGTCGTCCGCCGTTGAGAACACCTGCGACGCCTTGGTCGGGATGGTAGTGTTCTTCTGGATGAGCTTGGTCATCACTCCGCCCAGGGTCTCGATGCCCAGCGACAGCGGCGTCACGTCGAGCAGCAGCACGTCCTTGACGTCGCCCTTGAGCACGCCGCCCTGCACGGCCGCGCCCACCGCCACTGCCTCGTCCGGGTTCACGTCGCGGCGCGGCTCCTTGCCGAACAGGTCGCGTACCGTGTCGCCCACCTTGGGCATGCGGGTCATGCCGCCGACCAGGATGACGTCCTCGATGTCGGTGATCTTCACCCCCGCGTCCTTGAGCGCGATGCGGCAGGGCTCGATGGTGCGGTGGATGAGTTCGTCCACCAGGCTTTCGAATTTGGCGCGCGTCACCTTGATGGCGAGGTGCTTGGGCCCCGAGGCGTCGGCCGTGATGTAGGGCAGGTTGATTTCGGTCTGCTGGCTGGAGGACAGCTCGATCTTGGCTTTTTCGGCCGCTTCCTTGAGGCGCTGCAGCGCCAGGACGTCGTTCCTGAGGTCGATGCCCTGGTCCTTCTTGAACTCGTCGCACAGGTAGTCGATCAGGCGCTGGTCGAAGTCCTCGCCGCCCAGGAAGGTGTCGCCGTTGGTGGACAGCACTTCGAACTGGTGCTCGCCTTCCACCTGCGCGATCTCGATGATGGAGATGTCGAACGTGCCGCCGCCCAGGTCGTAGACCGCGATCTTGCGGTCGCCTTCCTTCTTGTCCAGGCCGAAAGCCAGCGCCGCCGCGGTGGGCTCGTTGATGATGCGCTTCACTTCCAGGCCGGCGATGCGCCCGGCGTCCTTGGTGGCCTGGCGCTGCGAGTCGTTGAAGTAGGCCGGCACGGTGATGACGGCCTCGGTGACTTCCTCGCCGAGGTAGTCTTCGGCGGTCTTTTTCATCTTGCGCAGCACCTGCGCCGACACTTCCTGTGGCGCGATTTTCTTGCCGCGCACTTCCACCCAGGCGTCGCCGTTGTCGGCCTTGACGATCTTGAAGGGCATGAGGTCGATGTCCTTCTGGACTTCCTTCTCCTCGAAACGCCGGCCGATGAGGCGCTTCACCGCGTACAGGGTGTTCTTGGCGTTGGTGACCGCCTGGCGCTTGGCCGAGGCGCCCACCAGCACTTCACCGTCGTCCTGGTAGGCGACGATGGAGGGGGTGGTGCGGGCACCCTCGGAGTTCTCTATGACCTTGGGCTTGCCGCCTTCCATGATGGCCACGCAGGAGTTGGTGGTCCCCAGGTCGATTCCGATGATTTTGCTCATGGTTGTCCTCTGTACCTAGTCGCTAGTAAGTAGTTGAATGCCTTGAATTGAATATGGGGTTGCCCGCGGTGTCTTCAAGCAGCGCTCTCAAGCGTCCTTGCCCTTGGCCACGGTCACCAGCGCCGGCCGCACCACCCGGTCGTGCAGGAGGTACCCCTTCTGCAGCACGTTGATCACGGTGTTGGGCTCCTTGTCCGAGGGCAGCATGCTGATGGCCTGGTGGCGATGCGGATCGAATTTTTCACCCAGGGGATTGATTTCCTTCAAGTGCGATTTGTCGAAAACGGCGCTCAATTGGCGCAGCGTCAGTTCCACGCCGCTTCGCAATGCCTCGGGGGAGGCGTTCTCGGTGGACAGCGCGGCCTCCAAAGCATCCTTGACCGGCAGCAACTCGGCGGCGAAGGACTCCACGGCGTACTTGTGCGCCTTGCTGACGTCTTCCTGGGCGCGGCGGCGGGCGTTGTCGGCCTCCGCCTTGGCCCGCAGCCAGGCGTCATGGTGCTCCTGGGCCTTGGCTTCAGCCTCGTTGAGGCGCTGCTCCAGGCCGCCGGGGGCTTCCGGTGCGCCATCCTGCTGGGCGGCCGGATCGCCAGGAGGGGTATCGGTTGGGACGAAAGGATCGTTGGACTGTGACATGATCAACGTATTGATTAATCGGTGAAATTCTCGGTTCTGACACACCAAACTTCTCAACAAATGGAGGCGATTCCCCGCGATTCAAGAGGGGAATTCAGGGATTTGCAAAAAACCGGCCCCGTGGGCGCGGCGGGGATGGGCGGAACCAGGCGGCCGGGCAAGGGGGTTTAGGCCAGCCAGCGGCCGGCCTGTTCCCGGGCCATGGCCATCAAGGCGCGAATCCAGGCATCGTCTTCGTTGAGGCAGGGAATAAGCGAGAAGTCCTGCCCGCCGGCGGCCTGGAACAGCGCACGGCCCTCCAGGCCGATTTCCTCCAGGGTCTCCAGGCAATCGGAAACGAAGCCCGGGCAAATCACCTGGACGCTGCGTCCGGCCCGGCCCAGTTCGGACAGCACCTGGGCGGTGTACGGTTCCAGCCAGCGCGCCCGGCCGAAGCGGGACTGGAAGCACAGCCGCCACCCTTCCGGCGGCAGTCCGAGCGCGTCGGCCAACAGCCGGGCGGTGGACTGGCATTCGCTGAAATAGGGGTCGCCGCGCTCGTGGGTGCGGCGGGGCAGCCCGTGGAAGCTCATCAGCAGGACGTCGGGCAGTCCGTGTTTTTCGCGGTGCCGGCGCACGGCCTTCACCAGCGCCTCGATATAGCCGGGATGGTCGTGAAAGGCCTTCCCCAGGCGGACTTCCGGCGACTGCGCGCTTCCCGGGCGCGCCCCGTGACGCTGTCCCGGTGCCCAGGCTTGCACCGCATCCCGGACGCTGCCGGTGGTGCTCGCCGCCTGCTGGGGATACAGCGGCAGCACCAGAATGTGCGCGCAGCCCGCCCGCTGCAGGCTGTCCAGGCCGTGGGCCACGGAGGGGTTGCCGTAGCGCATGCCCCAGGCCACGCTGAAGGGTAAAGTCACTTCCCGGCTCAGGTAGCCCTCCAGCAGCTTTGCCTGGCGCTCGGTGTGCACCCGCAGCGGCGAACCATCAGCGCTCCAGATGGCCGCGTACTTGGCCGCCGAGGCCTTGGGCCGACGCGGCAGGATGAGGCCGTACAGGATGGGCAGCCAGATGAGGCGAGGTATTTCCACCACGCGCCGGTCAGACAGGAACTCGCGCAGGTAGCGCCGCACGGCCGCGGGGGTGGGGGCGTCCGGAGTGCCCAGGTTGACCAGCAGGATGCCGGTCCGCGCCGGTGCGGCTGCGGCCCGCATGCTGCTGGCGGCGTGGGCCGTGGTGAGGAAGGGAGTGGTCAGCGGTGAGTGGTCAGTGATTGATCGGCGTGACTGATCAATGGTTG
>DATNCF010000489.1:0-3182 GCA_035571675.1 Burkholderiales bacterium
GTGGGCGCCGAGCATCTGTGGGACCACTGGCTGAAGTGGAACGAAACCGCTACCTTCCTGCTACCGGGGATTTCCTCGGCCGCGGGCCTGTGGTTCGCGCGCACGATCACCGAGCCCGCGCGCTTTTCCAAGGCGCTGGATCTCGCGGTGTGGAGCCTGATCGCCGCGCTGCTTTCCGCGGTTGCGCTGGATACCTTCATCGCCTCGCGCAACTCGTTCGGCCTGGTCATGGTGTTGACCCTGGTCGCGCTCGCGGTCGTGGTGGGCCTGATCGCCCTGGTGTGGACACAGGGCGAGGATCCCCACATCCGCCTGATCGCGCTCGGCTTCGTGCCGGTGATCGTGATGGCCCTGTTTCCGGTTGCACGTGGCCTGAACCTGATCGCGGCCAGTGCGCTGACGCGCTACGGATTGTCGATCGGAGCGGCGATCGAAATGCCCATCCTGTTCTATGCCTTGAGCCTGCGCGGCAGCCGCCGGCGCGAGGCTCAGGTGCGCGCCGCCGCCCTGTCGCGCAACGACACCCTCACCGGCCTGGCGCACGCCCGCACCCTGCTGCACCGCCTGGAAGGCGCAATCGCGCGGGCAAAGAGCCTTAAACACGCCTGCGCCCTGATGGCCGTGAGAATATCCAACTTCGACGCGATCGCCGCAGAATTCGGGCGCGAAACGGCCGACCGGGTCCTGGTGGTCACGGCATCGCTGTTGCGCCATGCGATCACCGACATCGACCTGGCCGCGCGCGTGAGCGAACATGCGTTTGCACTGCTGCTCGAGGGGCCTACGACGACCGAGAACGCGATGAGCCGGGCCCAGCACGTCATCGCCAGCGGCCTGCGCTCTTCGAAAGCATTGCCGCCGGGGACGACCCTGAAGTTCCACATCGCCGTGGCCCTGTTGCCCGACAAGGACCTGGATGCCCCCGGCAGCATGAAATGGCTGCTGGAAAGCGTGGGCGCCATGCCCGCGGACGCGCGCAAGCTGATCCGGCCGATGAATTTCTGACCTATCGATCGCCAACCTGGCTGGCGCCCGAGATCGTGCGCAGCGCCCGCCGCACGATGTAACCGGTTGCCGCCGCGCGCGATTGCGCGAGCCACGCGCGGCACACTTCGTCCACCCATTCAGGCTGCGTCTTGCTCGCATCGTTGAGCCAGTTGGCCACCGAATTCTGGACGTAGCGGCTGGGGTCGGCCTTCAGGGGTTCGAGCAGGGGGAGCGCACGCCAGGGCTGCGCTTTGAGCGCTTCGATCTGGGCGCACCAGACCCCGCGCGGCCGGGTGAGCTCGCTGGCAAAGCGCCGGATGTTCTCGTCGGCGTCACGCACCCAGGGTTGCAGCAGGGCCACCGATTCGTCCACCGCCCCGGCAACCTCATCGCGCACCGCCATCCAGGCCATCTCGCGCACGCCGAAATGAGGGTCGGCGGCGAAGCGGCGCACGGAATGCAGCTTGTCCGGCAGCGCCATCGGCGAGAACGCGATCCATTGGGTGGCCCAGGAACGTGCGACGTCACTCGGGTGGGTCGCCAGACCGTGGGCGATCGCATCGCGGTCAGGCCGTGGCTCGGTCATGTCATACAGGGCGCGGGCGACGTGCTCGTGCCGCTTGACGGGCCTGAATGCATCCAGCATGGCGAGCGTGTCGGCGATACGCTCGGCATCGGCGGGCAGGCCAACATCACGCGCCACGGCGCGCGTGAGCTGCGCAAGGTCCAGCGCAAGGAATTCGTTGAGATTGACCGTGGGCACCAGCCCCGCATTCAGCGCTTGCAGCACCTCCGGCGGAATCAGCGCGATCCGCGCGGCCCCCTTGCGCCCGAGCAAGTGCTCGACCACGGCAATCTCAAGCCTGGTTGAGCAGCAACTTCAAATCGGAGGCCAGCACCTGCGCGCCGCTGCCGTAGCGTGTGTAAAGGCGCAGCCGTCCCTGAGTGTCGAAAGTGAAGCTCGCGGCCGAGTGGTCCATCGTGTAGCTCGTGGCGGTCTGGCCAGGAACCTTCCTGAAGAAAACCTTGAACTCCTTGGCCGCGGCCGCCACCTGCTCGGGGGTGCCGCGCAGCGCCAGGAAGCTGGGATCGAAGTTGGCCATGTAGGCCTTGAGCACCTCAGGCGTATCCCGCTCGGGATCGATCGTGATGAACAGCCCCTGGACCTTGTCCGCGTCGGAGCCCAGCAGCTTCTTCGCCTCGGCCAGTTCGGCCATCGTGGTCGGGCACACATCCGGACATTGCGTATAGCCGAAAAACACCACGACCACCTTGCCGCGGAAGTCCTTGAGGCTGCGCTGCTGCCCGTTGTGATCGGTGAGCTGGAAGTCCTTGGCGTAATCGGCTCCGGTCAGGTCGACCGATTTGAACTGCGGCTTGGACTCGGTGCAGGCTCCAAGCATGCTGCTGCAAGCGGCCGCGAATGCACAAGCCGCCAGGGATGCAATGGTGTTTCGACGATTCATGATGGATAGAAAATGTAGTGGTCCACCAGCAGCGCCGCGAACAGCACGCTCAAGTGGATCAGTGAGAAACGGAAAGTCTTTCGCGCCAGCGCGTCCGAGTAATGGCGCCAGAGCCGGTAACCATACAACGAAAATCCCACACTCAGCGCCAGCGCGGCCGCCAGATAGAACCAGGAACTCATGCCGTAGGCAAAGGGCATGAGGCACGCCGCGAACAGCACCAGGGTATACAGGAAAATCTGCAGGCGCGTGAACTCGTTGCCGTGGGTGACGGGGAGCATCGGCAGGCCGGATTTGCGGTAGTCCTCCACGCGGTACAGCGCCAGCGCCCAGAAGTGCGGCGGCGTCCACAGGAAGATGATGAGAAAAAGGATCAGCGCCTCCGGCCCCACATCGCCTGTCATGGCGGCCCAGCCCAGCACCGGCGGCATGGCACCCGAGGCCCCGCCGATGACGATGTTCTGCGGCGTCAAGGGTTTGAGGATGAGTGTATAGACGACGGCATAGCCGATGAAGGTCGCGAACGTGAGCCACATGGTCAGCGGGTTGACCCAGGCATAGAGCATCCAGGAGCCCGCGGCGCACAGCACACTGGCAAACAGGAGGGTTTGCCAGTCGCTCAATTCACCCCTGGCGGTCGCACGCCAGGCGGTACGCCTCATCTTGGCGTCGATTCCTTTTTCCACCAGGCAATTGAAGACCGCGGCGGCTCCGGCGACCAGCCAGATG
>DATNCF010000490.1:0-12667 GCA_035571675.1 Burkholderiales bacterium
TCGTCGTCCAGCACACAGGTCTTGAGGTTGCCGTGGTGCAGGCGCTCCACCACCAACTGGTGGCGCTCGCTTTTCTCGTCGTAGCGGGTGCGGATATTGACGGCGCGGCCGTGCCCGTTGCCGTTCGCGCCGTTGCCAGCGTGCGCCAGGGAGAGGGCCGCGCGGATGCGCTCGGCGCTGGCCGCAGCCGCTTCGGCGCTCGCCAGGTCCACGCGCACGCCGCGCAGCAGGGCGTGCAGCACCTCGGGGTCGAAAATCTTCGACAACCTGAGGATGACGGCTTCGGACAGCAGGTAGCTCTTGGCCAGTTCGGCCAGGGTGTCGCCCTCGATGACGTTGCCGTCCGCGCGCGGCGTAAGCCGCGCCCCAACCAGCGCCTGCGCCAGCATGAACTCGTCGCGCTCGTGGTCGTCCTTGAGGTAGCGCTCGGTCTTGCCCAGCTTCACCTTGTACAGCGGCGGCTGGGCGATGTACACGTAGCCGCGCTCCACCAGCTCGGGCATCTGGCGGTAGAAGAAGGTGAGGATGAGGGTGCGGATGTGCGCGCCGTCCACGTCTGCGTCGGTCATGATGATGATGCGGTGGTAGCGCAGCTTGTCGGCGTCGTATTCCTCCTTGCCGATGCCCGTGCCCAGGGTCTGGATGAGGGTGACGATTTCCTGCGAGGAAATGAGCTTGTCGAAGCGCGCCTTCTCCACGTTGAGGATCTTGCCCTTGAGCGGCAGGATGGCCTGGAACTTGCGGTCGCGGCCCTGCTTGGCGGAGCCGCCGGCCGAGTCGCCCTCGACGATGTACAGCTCGCACAGCGCCGGGTCTTTCTCCTGGCAGTCGGCCAGCTTGGCCGACAGGCCGAAGGAATCCAGCACGCCCTTGCGCCGCGTGAGTTCGCGCGCCTTGCGCGCGGCCTCGCGGGCGCGCGCCGAGTCGACGATCTTGCTGCAGATGATGCGCGCCTCGTTGGGCCGCTCCAGCAGGAAGGCCTTGAGTTTCTCGGCCACGATTTCCTGCACCACGGGCTGCACTTCCGAGGACACCAGCTTTTCCTTGGTCTGCGAGGAGAACTTGGGCTCGGGCACCTTCACCGACAGCACGCAGGACAGGCCCTCGCGCATGTCGTCGCCGGTGGTCTCGACCTTGGCCTTCTTGGCGGCCTCGGTGGACTCGATGTACTGGTTGATGGAGCGCGTCATGGCCGCGCGCAGGCCGGTAAGATGGGTGCCGCCGTCGCGCTGCGGGATGTTGTTGGTGAAGCACAGCACCTGCTCCTGGTAGGAGTCGTTCCACTGCATGGCGACTTCCACCGTGATGCCTTCCTTCTGGCCCACGGCGTGGAACACCGTGGGGTGCAGCACGTTCTTGTTGCGGTTGACGTACTGCACAAAGCCGGAGACGCCGCCCTCCAAGGCGAAGTCCTCCTCCTTGTCGGTCTCGCGCTGGTCCACCAGCTTGATGCGCACGCCGTTGTTCAGGAACGACAGTTCGCGCAGGCGCTTGGCCAGGATGTCGTAGTGGAACTCGACCTTGCCAAAAGTCTCCTTGGAGGCGAGGAAGTGCACCTCGGTGCCGCGGCGCTCGGTCTTGCCGACCACCTTGAGCGGTTCCACGCGCTCGCCGCGGCGGAATTCCATGGAATGCGCTTGGCCCTCGCGCCGGATGGTCAGCCGCAGCCAGTCCGACAGCGCATTCACCACCGACACGCCCACGCCGTGCAGGCCGCCGGACACCTTGTAGGCGTTGTTGTCGAACTTGCCCCCGGCGTGCAGCTCGGTCATGACGATTTCGGCCGCCGAGCGGCCCAGCTCGTCATCGCTGTGGATGTCGGTGGGGATGCCGCGGCCGTTGTCCTGCACCGAGATGGAGTTGTCGGTGTGGATGGTGACGATGATCTCGTCGCAATGCCCGGCCAGCGCCTCGTCGATGGCGTTGTCCACCACCTCGAACACCATGTGGTGCAGGCCGGTGCCGTCCGAAGTGTCGCCGATGTACATGCCGGGACGCTTGCGCACCGCGTCCAGGCCCTTCAGCATCTTGATGCTGGAAGAGCCGTAGTCGTCCGCCCCGGGCGCCTGGGGCGCCGGAACGCCCTCGGGAGGGTTTACGGAGCCGTCGGCGCCGGGCTTGCTTTCTTCGTTGTCTTGCATGACTTCCTTGCTGGTTACCGCCAACCTGCTTTACCGCAGAACATCCACTGAATATGGGGCCGAAGTGCCCGTTTTAAATGCGCATCGGCATCACGACGTATTTGAAATCGCTCTTCTCAGGCACGGTGATAAGCGCGCTCGAGCTGGCATCCCCCAGGCCGCACACGATCTCGGTCACGTCCAGGTTGTTGAGCACGTCCAGCATGTAGCCCACGTTGAAGCCGATATCCAGCGGCTCGCCCTTGTAATCCACATCCAGCTCTTCCTGCGCTTCCTCCTGCTCGGTGTTGGAGCAGATTATTTTCAGGGTGCCGTCGGAGAGCACCCAGCGCACGCCGCGGAACTTGTCGCTGGTGAGAATGGCGGCGCGCTGCAGCGACTGCAGGAACGCGGCGCGGTTCAGGGTGAGCGACTTGGGCTGGTTCTGCGGAATGACCCGCGAGTAGTCGGGGAACTTGCCGTCCACCAGCTTGGACACCAGCAGCACGTCGCCGAACTTGAAGCGCGCCTGGCTGGCGGAGAGCTCGATGTCCACCGGGTCGTCGGAATCGCTCATGAGCTTGGCCAGTTCGATGATGGTCTTGCGCGGCAGGATGATTTCCTGCTTGGGCAGCTTCTTGGCCTCGATGTCGCGGCTGGCGAAGGCCAGGCGGTGGCCGTCGGTGGCCACGAGCTTGAGTTTCCCATCCTCCAGCACCATGAGCAGGCCGTTCAGGTAGTAGCGGATGTCCTGCTGGGCCATGGCGTACTGCACCAGGCCGAGGAGCCCTTTGAACAGCTTCTGCGGCACCGAGAAGCGGCTGGTCTCGCCTTCGGCCGCGGCCAGGCGAGGAAAGTCCTCGGACGGCAGGGTTTGCAGGTTGAAGCGGCTCTTGCCCGACTTCACCTGCAGGCGCTTGTCGGCAAGGGCCAGCGACACCTCGCTGCCCTCGGGCAGGGCGCGCAGGATATCCAGAAGCTTCCTCGCGCCCACGGTGGTGGTCTTGGACTCGCCGGCGCCCGCTACGGGCGTGGAAGCCGTGATTTCGATTTCAATGTCCGTGGCCACGAATTCCACGCGATCGCCGGCGCGCGACAGCAGCACGTTGGACAGGATGGGCAGGGTATGGCGACGCTCGATGATGCCGGAGACCGCCTGCAGCGGCTTCAGCAGCTCCTCCCGGTTTATTTTTAATAAGTTCATTTATATTCCTTGATGATAGTGATGATGCCGGGGATAACTGATGCGACAGGGCCTGGATCCAATGCTGGCGCGGCAATGCGCGATTTAAAGCCTGTGGACAACCCTGCGGCCCCGCTGTGCATGAAGGTTGAATGGTTGGCGCGGCTCCTCCGCCTGCCCCCACTTGTCCCATTTCGTGCCCAGGTTTTACAGAAGTTGTTCATCAGTGAATCGAACGGGTAACTGACGCAACTGCGGCGTGCCGTGGCGCTCATCCTTTCAGCACCTGTTCGAGCACGTGGTAGTCGCGGTTGATGTCGTGGTTCTTTTCGCGATGCGCGGCGATGGTGCGGCAGGCGTGCAGCACGGTGGTGTGGTCGCGGCCGCCGAAGGCGTCGCCGATCTCCGGCAGGCTCATCTGGGTCAGGTCCTTGGCCAGGGTCATGGCGATCTGCCGCGGCCGGGCGATGTTGCGCACGCGCTTTTTGGACAGCAGGTCCGAGACCTTGAGCTTGTAGTAGTCGGCCACGGTCTTCTGGATGTTGTCCACGGTGATCTGCCGGTTCTGAGCCATCAGCAGGTCTTTGAGGGCTTCCTTGGCCGTGTCGAGGTTGATGTCCTTGCCGTTGAAGCGGGCGAAGGCGATGATGCTTTTCAGCGCCCCCTCCAGTTCGCGCACGTTGGAGCGGATGTGCTTGGCGATGAAGAAGGCCACGTCCTCGTCCAGCTTGAAGGACACGGCGTCGGCCTTTTTCAGCACGATGGCCACGCGCATTTCCTGCTCGGGCGGCTCGATGGCCACGGTCAGGCCCCAGGAAAAGCGCGACTTCAGGCGCTCTTCCAGCCCCGACAGGTCCTTGGGGTAGGTGTCGCAGGTGATGATGACCTGCTTGTGCGCCTCGATCAGGGCATTGAAGGCGTAGAAGAACTCTTCCTGAGTGCGGTCCTTGCCGGCGAAGAACTGGATGTCGTCGATGAGCAGGAGGTCGAGCGAGTGGTAGTAGCGCTTGAATTCCTCGAAGGACTTCTGCTGGTAGGCGCGCACCACGTCGGACACGTATTCCGAGGCGTGCAGGTAGCGCACGCGCGCATCCGGATGCTGGGACAGCACGAAATTGCCGACGGCATGAATGAGGTGGGTCTTGCCCAGGCCCACGCCGCCATAAATGAACAGCGGGTTGTAGGACGTGCCCGGATGCTCGGCCACCTGCAGCGCCGCGGCGCGCGCCAACTGGTTGGCCTTGCCGCCGACGAAGCTGTCGAAGTTGAATTCGGGGATCAGGTTGGCGCGCTCGGCCGAGGCATTGCGCGCCACGCCGCGCGGCGCACGGGGCTGGGCCGCCGGCCTCGCCGCAGCCCCTTCCGGCGCCGCTTCGGCGGCCGCAGCGTGGCCATTGATGGCGGGGTTCGGCGCCGCCGGTTCCACGGCCTGCAGCGACAGGGACACGCGCAGCGGGGCCGAGCCGAATTCCGACCCCAGGGTTTCGATGCGCGACAGGAAGCGTTCCTTCACCCACTGCAGCACAAAGCGGTTGGGCGCGAGCAAGCGCAGCTCGCCGTCTCCGACCCCTTCGGCATCCACGTTGAGCGGCCGAATCCAGGTGTTAAACTGTTGAGCAGGAAGCTCTTTTTCTAGCTGGCTCAGACAAGCCTGCCACAAACCATTCATGTCAGAGCGCTTCTATGTGGGGGGTGAGGATGCCGCCGGCCCGCGGCAAAACCGGGTGCGAACAAGGTACGAAATATGGCGCAAATAGGGGACCGAAAAGAGGGGCAAAAGAGCTGCAAAGGACCTACAAAGGAGCTACAAAGCCGGGCTTGTTATTGGCCCCGATTTTACCCGGTTTCGGCAGACTTATCCACAGGTGGATAAGTCTGAAGACATTGACAATCCCCCTGATTTTGAAGTCTAATCTTGGGTTCCCCTAAGCGAGTCGGAAAACTCCCATGAAACGCACCTTCCAGCCCTCGGTGATCAAGCGCAAGCGCACCCACGGTTTCCTCGAGCGCATGAAAACCCGCGGCGGCCGCGCCGTCATTCGTGCCCGCCGGGCCAAGGGCCGCGCCCGCCTGGGAGTGGTGTAGCCCGTCGTCGAGCGCCGCGCGCCCCTGGAGCGAGCGGGCAGCGGTGAGCGGTCTTTCGCCAGCCGGTCTTTTGCCAGCACTTGCCAGCCGAAGAACCCGCGCTCGCTGAGCGCACCCCTCAAGGACGCCCGCACACCGTGTCGCCGCGTGCTCCATCGCCGAATGGCTTGGCGCGCCGGCAGCGCCTGGACACGGCCGCCTTCACGGTGGTGCTGCGCTCGGGCCGTGTGTTGCGCGGGGCTTGCGCGCAACTGCTGGTGAAGGCCAACGGACTGGACTACGCCCGCCTGGGCATGATCGTTCCCAAGCGGGCCGTGGCGCTGGCCACCCGGCGCAACCGCCTGCGGAGGGTGATTCGCGAGTGGTTCAGGCTGAACCAGGCACGCTTCGCCGGCAGGGACTGGGTGGTGCGGCTCAATATTCCGGCCCGGGACAAGTCCAAGGCTCGCCAATCCGGGCCAGTCAAACCCGCCGATCTCGTTGAACCCTTGCGCGCCGACCTGGACAAATTGATGCTTTCCATCCCCGCGGCCAGGCCCAAGCCATGAATGCCCTGCTGAACAGCGTGCTGCGCGCCCTCATCCTGGCTTACCGGTATGCGCTCAGCCCCTGGCTGGGCGCGCATTGCCGCTTCCATCCCAGTTGCTCGGCCTTCGCCCTGGAGGCGCTGGAAGTTCACGGTCCGTGGCGCGGCAGCGCCCTTGCCCTGGGAAGGCTGCTGCGCTGCCACCCCTGGCAACCGGGTGGGTATGATCCCGTGCCGCGCGCCGAGAACGCGCCCGCGCGCCACCAACCCACCAGCCTGTGCGGCGGAGCTTGTTCCCACAACGGTTCCCACCATGGGCCCTACGCGGGTCCGCACGCTCACGACTGATTGAATCGAGTACCAATGGATATCCAGCGCCTGCTGCTTTTCGTGGTGTTTTCCTTTTCGCTGTTGATGCTGTGGGAAGCCTGGCAGAAGGAGCAGCACCCCGTGCCTGTCCAGACGGCGGCACAGAACACGGCGGCCAAGGACGGCATACCGGCCGCTCCGGCCTCCACGGCGACCGGTTCCGCCAATGCTGCGGCGAAACCGGGCACCGGCGTTGCGCCCGCGGGCACCGTTCCCGCCGCCGCCGTTCCCGCCACCGCCGCCCCGCAGGCGCATGAAACCATCAAGGTGCAGACCGACGTGGTCTCGGCCGAGATCGATACGCTAGGCGGCGACATCGTGCGGCTGGAGTTGCTGCGCTACCCCGCCTCGCAGCAGCACACCATGTGGTGGACCAAGATCACCAGCCTGTTCACCGGCCAGCACCCGGCCGATTCAATCAGCGACGATCCCAACCTGGTGCTGCTTGGACCCGAACACCAGTATTTCGCCCAAAGCGGCCTGATCGGCGAAGGTCTGCCCAATCACAAGACCCTGTACCGCGCCGCCGCGAAAAGCGCCACGCTGGCCGAGGGCAGCGACAAGCTGGAGGTCCGGCTCACCGCCGAGGGTACCGGACCGGCGGTGGGCGTGCGCGTCACCAAGGTCATCACCTTCCATCGCGGCAGCTACCTGGTTGACGTGGCCCACGAGGTGAGCAACGGGGCAACAGCGCCGGTGGCACCGGTGGCGTATTTCCACCTCACCCGCGACGGCCGCTCGCCGGGCGGCGACCCCGGCATGGTCAGCACCTTCACGGGTGTGGCCTATTACTCCGAGCAGGACAAATTCCAGAAAATCGACTTCTCGGACATCAACAAGGAACCGCTGGACAAGAAGCTGGACAACGGCTGGATCGCCATGGTGCAGCACTACTTCGTGTCGGCGCTGCTGCCGCCCGACAAGCAGGCGCACGAGATCTACACCGACAAGGTGGGCGACGCGCTGTACCGCGCCGGCGTGAAGCTGCCCATGGCGGCGGTCGCGCCGGGGGCGACGGCCACCGCCGCGGTGCGCTTGTACAGCGGGCCCGAGGACCAGGACAAGCTGCAGGCCATCGCGCCCGGCCTGGAGCGCTCGGTGGATTACGGCCGGCTGACCATTCTGGCCGAGCCGCTGTTCTGGGTGCTCAAGTTCTTCCACAACTGGCTGGGCAACTGGGGCCTCGCCATCATCGCGCTCACCATCAGCGTGAAACTGCTGTTCTTCCCGCTCTCGGCGGCGAGCTATCGCTCCATGGCCAAGATGAAGCTGGTGCAGCCGCGGCTGCAGAAGCTGCGCGAACAGTACGGCGACGACCGCATGAAGCTCAACCAGGCCATGATGGACCTGTACAAGCAGGAGAAGATCAACCCGCTGGGAGGATGCCTGCCCATCGTCATCCAGATCCCGGTGTTCATCGCCCTGTACTGGACGCTGCTCGCCAGCGTGGAACTGCGCCATGCGCCCTTCTACGGCTGGATCACCGACCTGTCCTCGGCCGATCCCTACTCCATCCTGCCGGCGCTGATGATGCTCTCCATGATCGTGCAGACCAAGCTCAACCCCACGCCGCCCGACCCGGTGCAGGCCAAGGTGATGATGATCATGCCCTTCGCCTTCGGCATCATGTTCTTCGCCTTCCCGGCGGGATTGGTGTTGTACTGGGTGGTGAACAACATACTTTCGATACTGCAGCAGTGGCAGATACAGCGCATGATCGGGACGCCGAAGGCGGCAACAAGTAAAAGCTGAAGATTTCCGCGAAGCGGGAAGATTCGGGGACTTTCTATAGATTGTTCGATTGTTCAGGAGGCTCGCCGCTCCGCGGCGAGGACTTTCGGAGACAGCGGTGCCGGCTCCAGAGGCAGTAGCCTTCGGCCGGCACTGATACCCCAACCATGTACGCCGATAGCCGCCAACCCATTGCTGCCGTTGCAACGGCGCCCGGGCGCGGGGGTATCGGCATCGTCCGAGTGTCGGGGCAAAATCTCGCAACCCTCGTCCAAGCCATCACTGGCAAGCGGCTTGTTGCGCGCCACGCTACTCGCGGCTCCTTTCTCGGTGCCGACGGGACTTCCATAGACGACGGTATGGCGCTCTGGTTTCCTGCGCCTGCATCCTATACAGGCGAAGACGTGCTGGAGCTGCACGGCCACGGCGGCCCTGTGGTACTTCAAATGCTCCTGTCCCGTTGCCAGGAACTCGGTGCGCGCCTGGCCGAACCGGGCGAGTTCACTTACCGCGCCTTTGCCAACGGCAAGCTGGATCTCGCCCAGGCCGAGGGCGTGGCCGACATCATCGAGGCTTCCACGGCGCAGGCGGCCAGGAGTGCTCTGGCCAGCCTGCGCGGTGAATTCTCTTCCCGCATAAACGCCCTGGTGGAAAGGCTGATCGAGCTGCGCGCCCTGGTCGAGGCCACGCTGGATTTCCCCGAGGAGGACATCGACGCCGAGCACCGCGTCCGCGCCGCCGAGAACCTCGCCGCGTTGCGCGCTGATCTCAACCGGGTGTTCGAGGCGGGGCGGCAGGGCAGCATACTGCGCCAGGGCCTGACCGTGGTGCTGGCCGGGCAGCCCAATGTGGGCAAGAGTTCGCTGCTCAACCGCCTGGCGGGGGAGGAACTGGCCATTGTCACCGACATTCCGGGCACCACCCGCGACAGCATCCGCCAGGACATCCAGATCGAAGGCGTGCCCCTGCACGTGATCGACACGGCCGGCCTGCGCGCGCCCGGCGACGCCGTGGAGGCCATCGGCATCCAGCGCACCTGGGAAGCGATCGAACGCGCCGACGTGCTGCTGCTGGTGGTGGACGCGCGCAGCGGCCTGACGGCTGAGGACCAAGCCATCGTTGCGAAAATCGCTCCGGGCCTGGCCCGCATCACGGTGCACAACAAGGCCGACCTGCTGAAAGGGAACAGGACCGTTTTGCCGGAGCATGAATTGCGCGTTTCGGCCGCGACCGGGGAGGGCTTGGCCGAATTGCGCCAGGCGCTGCTGGCGCAGGCCGGCTGGCATGCGGGCGAGGATGTGGTCATGGCGCGCGAGCGCCATCTTCAGGCGCTGGAACGCGCGCTGGGTGGCCTGGAGCGCGCAAGCTCAGTCACCGTCCGTCTTGAACTGTTCGCCGAGGAATTGCGCCTGGCGCAGGAGGCGCTCGTTTCCATTACCGGCGAATACTCTTCGGACGATCTGCTGGGGGAGATCTTCTCGCGTTTCTGCATCGGCAAATAGCCGCCATTGGCGAGGGTAACGTCAAGTACAGGAAAGGTGTTGTTGCGCACAGCGGAAAGGTCGGGTCGTGACCGCCGCCCCATCCTTTGACTTTCCAGGGGCACTTGTAGAACATACCCGCAGACGTACACGGCAACACACAACCAGCAATCGCCCGGTGAAGGGACCCGTGAAATACCCATTCTTCGGAAATGCGCCGGGACCTTGTTGCTGGCCACCGCATGGGCTCAGCCGGCCCCTGAACCTTAGGAGAACAAGGCCATGAACCGACCCACTGCAACCCGTGTATTCGCTTTGATCGCGGCGCTAACCGCGGCCACGCTGTGCGCCGGTGTCCAGGCGCAGCAATATCCCAGCCGCGCGGTGAAAATCATCGCCCCCTTCTCTCCCGGCGGTGGTTCGGATTTCATCGCGCGCTTCGCGGCCAAGAAGCTCTCGGACAAACTCGGCCAGCAGGTGTTCGTGGACAATCGCCCCGGGGCCGGCGGCAACATCGGCGCCGAGCTGGCGGTGAAATCGCCGCCCGACGGCTACACGCTGCTGCTGGTGGCCGGCAGCTACACCGTCAATCCCAGCCTGTACAAGCTGACCTTCGATCCGGTCAACGACATCACGCCCATCGCGGAACTGTCCCAGGAGCCGTTCATCCTCGCCATCAATCCGCAGGTCAAGGCCAACAACCTGCGCGAATTCGTGGCCCTGGTGAAATCGCAGCCCGGCAAGCTGGCCTTCGCCTCGGCCGGCTCGGGCAGCATCACCCATCTTGCCGCCGAGCTGTTCCTGGAAACGGCGGGCCTGAAAATGATTCACGTGCCCTACAAGGGCACCGCGCCCGCGGTGACCGACACCGTGTCCGGAAGCACCCAGTTCATCGTGGGCAGCGTGGCGGCCACCCTGCCGCAGGTCAAGGCAGGGCGGTTGCGTGGTCTGGCCGTGAGCACGGGCAAGCGCATTGCCGCGGCGGCCGACCTGCCCACCGTGGCCGAGGCCGGCGTGTCCGGTTATGACATCACGCTATGGCACGGCCTGGTGGGGCCGCGCGGCATGGCGCGCCCCATCGTGGAGCAACTGAACCGCGACCTCAACACGTCCATGCACAGCGCCGATGCCGAAAAAGTGCTCGCCGACGACGGAATCCTGCCCTCCGGCGGCACGCCCGAGCAGTTTGCCGCCACCATACGCTCCGATATCGAGCGCTGGTCCAAGGTGGTCAAGCAGGCGAATATTCACGTCGATTGAGTGCTGGCCATGTGGCGACGTTGAGGCGTCTCATGCAGCGACATTCCGTAATGTGGAATAGGGCGAGACGCAGCAGAGGCTCAGTCGCAATTCTTTGACAACTGAACGCGACCCGTCTCGATGTTCATGCCTACGCCTTGCATGGGCACAGATTTATGACGCCAGCGTGATTCCAATCAAACGTTCATAAGCCGTTTACCGCATTATGAAACGCGATCGAATTTGTATTCAGCTCATGGGCCATGGAGTAAAATTCTTGCTCTGAAAATGACAATGGATTGAGCAGGCTTTTTGCTTTCTCCTTCGAGAGGCGCTCAAGCCGCCGCACTCAATCCCCCCATCCGGACGAAACATGAACAGATCTCAACCTGCCGCGGCCATTGACATCGCGGCACCGGCCTATGTTCAACATCAAGGCGTGAAGGAATGGGTGGCGCGCATCGCGGCGCTGACGCGTCCCGAGCGCGTGGTGTGGTGCGACGGCTCGCAGGCTGAGTACGACCGGCTGTGCGCCGAGATGGTGGAGGCGGGCACGTTGCGCCGGCTCAATCCCAAGCTGCGGCCCAACAGCTACCTGGCGTGGTCTGATCCCAGCGACGTGGCGCGCATGGAAGACCGCACTTTCATTTGCAGCGAGTCGCGCGACGACGCCGGCCCCACCAACAACTGGATGGCGCCGCCCGAAATGCGCGCAACCCTGGACCGGCTGTTCGAGGGCTGCATGCGCGGCCGCACACTGTACGTGGTGCCGTTTTCCATGGGACCGCTGGGCTCGCACATTGCGCAGATCGGCGTGGAAATCACCGATTCGCCCTACGTGGCGGTGAGCATGCGCATCATGACCCGCATGTCCGCCCGGGTGTGGGACGTGCTGGGCAAGAGCGGCGAATTCGTGCCCTGCGTGCATTCCGTGGGCGCGCCCCTGCAGCCGGGGCAGAAAGATGCTGCTTGGCCTTGCAGCAAGACCGACAAATACATTGTGCACTTCCCCGAGACGCGCGAAATCTGGTCCTACGGTTCGGGCTATGGCGGCAACGCGCTGCTGGGCAAGAAATGCCTGGCGCTGCGCATCGCCTCGGCCATGGGCCGCCAAGACATGGACGCGGGCAAGGACGGTTGGCTGGCCGAGCACATGCTCATCCTGGGCGTGACGCAACCGAGCGGCCGCAAGCACTTCGTGAGCGCGGCCTTTCCCTCGGCCTGCGGCAAGACCAATTTCGCCATGCTCGTGCCGCCGGCGGCCTTTGAGGGCTGGAAGGTCTCGACCGTGGGCGAGGACATCGCCTGGATCAAGCCCAAGGACGGCAAGCTCTACGCCATCAATCCCGAAGCCGGTATTTTCGGCGTGGCGCCGGGCACCTCGGCCAAGACCAATCCCAACTGCATGGCCACGCTGCACGCCAACGCCATTTTCACCAACGTGGCGCTGACCCCCGACGGCGACGTGTGGTGGGAGGGCATGACCGACACGCCGCCCGCGCAGCTCACCGACTGGCAGGGCCAGCCCTGGACGCCCGATTGCGGCCGCAAGGCGGCGCATCCCAATTCGCGCTTCACCGTGCCGGCGTCGCAATGCCCGTCCATCGACCCGCAGTGGGAGGATCCGGCGGGGGTGCCCATCAGCGCCTTCATTTTCGGCGGCCGCCGTTCCAACACCGTGCCGCTGGTCACCGAGGCGTTCTCCTGGACGGACGGCGTGTACATGGCCGCCACCATGGGCTCCGAGACCACGGCCGCGGCCACGGGCAAGGTGGGCGTGGTGCGCCGCGACCCCTTCGCCATGCTTCCCTTCTGCGGCTACAACATGGGCGATTACTTCGCGCACTGGCTGAAGCTCGGCCGCAAGCTGGCCGAGCGCCCGCACGTGTTCTGCGTCAACTGGTTCCGCACCGACGCCAATGGCAAGTTCGTG
>DATNCF010000491.1:0-7137 GCA_035571675.1 Burkholderiales bacterium
GTGCGCGCGCGCCGCAAGCACAGGCGCTGATGCGGAGCGCCCCAGCCTGTAGCGCGAGATGAAATCGGCCGCCTCCCGGCCTTACGGCCGCTGGCTGTGCGCGGCGGTGGCGGTCACGGTGCTGTTCAAGCTGTGGCTGTCGGCGGCGCTGCCGGTGACGGGGGACGAGGCCTATTTCATGTACTGGGGCTTCGCCCCGGCCCTGGGCTACTACGACCATCCGCCCATGGTGGGCTGGATGTTCGCCCTGTCTTCGCTGGTATCGGACGCGGGCTGGTGGCTGCGCCTGCCGGTGACGCTGCTGCCGGTGTTCATTGCGCTGCTGCTCTATGCGGTGCTGCGGCGGGCTCTTCCAGGCCAGGACGCGGGCGAACGCGCCGCCCTTGCGGCGCTGGGGTTCCTGCTCGTGCCGCCCGAGGTGTGGAACGTATTCGGCACCACGGATGCGCCACTGGCGTTCTGGTCCTTCCTGTCGGGGCTGGCCTTCTGGAGGGCGGCGCGGGTGCAATCCGCCGGCTGGTTTGCCGCCGCCGGGGCGCTGCTGGGGCTGGCCTTGCTGTCCAAGTATTTCGCCGTGCTGCTGGGCCTGGCCTACCTGGCCTACGTGCTGGTGTCGCCGCGCGCCGAGCGGCAGTGGCGCGGCTTCATCGTCACCTGCGCGGCGGCGCTGCCTTTCGCGGCGCTCAACCTGTACTGGAACTATCAGAACTGCTGGGCCAACCTCGAGTTCAACCTGTACAACCGCAACGACGACGCGGGGCTGTCGGCCAAGACGCCGCTGCTGTACATGCTTACGGTGCTGTACCTGCTGTCGCCGGTGCTGCTGTGGGGCCTGTGGCGCAAGGCGCGCATGGGCGGCCTCGTGGCGCGGCTGCGCGGCGACACCGATGCGCGTCTGATGCTCACGCTGTGCGCGGCGCCTTTCGTGCTGTTTGCCGCCCTGTCGCTGGTGAAGCAGATCGGCCTGCACTGGCCGCTGTCCTTCGTGCCGTTTTTCTACATCGCCGGGGCGCTGTTGCTCGACCTGCGCAGCCTGCGCCGCTCGGCCGCGTTCCTGGCCGTGTTCAGCGCCATCCACGTGGCGGCCATCGCGGCGGTGTCGTTCCTGCCGCTGGAGACCTGGAAAAACGCGCGGCTCTACGACGGCATCGTGTTCCATGTGCGCATCGCCGACATCCTGCAGAAGATCGGGCCGTACGCGGAGCCGCGGGGCAATGACGGGGGCGGCGGCTATGAACTGGCCGCCGACGGCTATTCGGCCGCCATCACCCTGTCCTACTACCGGCTGCGCGAGGCGGAACTGCGTGCCGGCGGCGATGCCCGTCAGCTCAAGGCGGCCATGGCGGCGGGGCGCCCGCCCTATGTGTTCGTGTTCGGTGAAGCCTCGTCGCACGCCCGCCACGACGACCTGGTCACCGATTTCCGCCGCCTGGCGGGCAAGAACATCGTGATCCTGCGCAAGTCGCCGCCCCAGGACGCGGACTACAAGCCCTATTTCGCGGGCGTGGAATACCGCGATTTCGACATCGCCGGCGCGCGCTATTACCTGGTGCTGGGGCGGGCTTTCGACTACCCGGCCTACCGCACGGCGGTGCTGGAGAAGGTCCGCCAGCGCTATTACGGCGTGCCGGGTTACCTGCCGCACGGCCGGTGCGTGTTCTGCGAGCGCTACGCCGACTCCGGCGCCTGCCCGGACCGGTAGCCCGGCGGCGGCCCGATCGCCGCCGTTTCGGTGGGGAAATCGGCATAATGCCGCGGACGGCAAGATGACTGAAATCGGACCGCGCGGACAGGCCGGGCCGGATGACGGGAGGGATGGCATGAGCGATGGCGGGCAGAACAAGGCGCTCGCGCACCTAGAGGCGAGGGGAGATGCCGTGCCCCTGGCCGCGACCCTGCACGGGTTGATCGAGCGCTCGCCGCTGTTCGAGAATTTCAGCCTGTCCGAGATCCGGCTGCTGAGCCATTTCATGCAGGTGTATTTCGCCCCATCCGGCACCGAGGTGATCCACGAAGGCGACGCCGGCGATTTCATGATGTTGCTGGTGGAGGGCCGGATCGAGGTGCTGAAGCGCGACCGCTGGAACGCCCAGCGCCTGATCGCCGTGCTCGCCCCCGGCCAGACCGTGGGCGAAATGTCCATGATCGACGGCGAACCGCGCTTCGCCAGTTGCACGGCGGTGGAGGACAGCCTGTTCACCGTCCTCAGCCGGGAGAGCCTGGCCCGCATCATCCTGGAGCAGCCCGTGCTCGGGGCCAAGATACTGATGGAACTGGTGATGATGCTGTCCCAGCGCCTGCGCCATACCAGTGCGCGGCTGATGCAATATCTGGATCGTGAGGACGAGCACCGTTAACCGGGCCGGGGATTCCCGACAGATCTGGGGAGAAATGCTTACAAGAATCTGAACTGTAAATCCAACAAATAGCTTACAAATCGTGGCAGAATGGCGCCGCCAAAAACGATCGCTTGAAGGAGGGGACATGCAGATAAAAAATGGCAAGGACTTTTGGTCCGGCCTGATGTTCACGGGGTTCGGCGTCGCGTTCTTCGTGCTGTCGCGCGACTACACCATGGGCTCGGCGTTGAGAATGGGGCCGGGGTACTTCCCCACGGTCCTGGGCGCGCTCCTGGCCATACTGGGGCTGATGGTGTTCGCACGCTCGTTCAAATCGTCGGTCGAGCATCCCTGGCGCATCTTCGCCTTCAACTGGAAGCTGTTCCTCGGCGCCGTCATCGTCGGCATCCCGGCCTTCATCTGGCAGAAGTGGATGTACGCCAACCTGGGGCAGTGGCCGGTGTACGTGGTCAACGGCATCGGCATCGTGCTGTTCTTCGCCTCCTTCGGCAAGCGCTCCCTGTACCAGATCCTGGTCATCACCATCCTGTTCGGCTACATGCTCAAGCCGGCGGGTCTGGTGATCTCGACCATCCTGTTGATCTTCGGCGCGGCTGCGGCCGGGCACGAGTTCAAGTTCAAGGAGGTGGCCATCATGGCCATCGTGCTGGCCGCGGTGTCTTCCGCGGCCTTCGTGTACGGGCTGGGCCTGCCCTTCCCGGTGTGGCCGGAACTGGGGAACTAAGCCATGGAACTGCTGCATAACCTATATATCGGTTTCGGTGTCGCGCTGTCTCCCATCAACCTGTGGTACGCCTTCATCGGTTGCCTGCTCGGCACCCTGATCGGTGTGCTGCCGGGCATCGGGCCGCTGGCCACCATCGCCATGCTGCTGCCGGTGACCTTCACGCTGAATCCCACCTCGGCGCTCATCATGCTGGCGGGCATCTACTACGGCGCCCAGTACGGCGGTTCGACCACGGCCATCCTGGTGAACATTCCTGGAGAGACGTCCTCGGCCATCACCGTGCTGGACGGCTACCAGATGGCGCGACAAGGGCGAGCCGGGCCGGCCCTGGGCATCGCGGCGCTGGGCTCGTTCATCGCCGGTTCGGCGGCCACGCTGGTGATCGCCGTGGCGGCTCCGCCGCTGGCCGAGATCGCCCTGAAGTTCGGTCCGGCCGAGTACTTCTCGCTCATGGTGCTGGGCCTGGTGGGCGCGGTGGTGCTGGCGCACGGCTCGGTGCTCAAGGCCATCGCCATGATCATCCTCGGGCTGCTGCTCGGCCTGGTGGGCACCGACGTGAACTCGGGCGTGGCGCGCTTTTCCTTCGGCGTCCCGGAACTGACCGACGGCCTGGGGTTCGTGGGCATCGCCATGGGCATGTTCGGGTACGGCGAAATCATCCTCAACCTGGAGAAGGGCGAGACCACCGAGGTGTTCACGGCCAAGGTGGGCAAGCTGCTGCCCTCCTGGGACGAGTTCGCCTATTCGACTCCGGCCATTATCCGCGGCACGGTGCTGGGTTCCGTCCTGGGCATCCTGCCCGGCGGCGGCGCGCTGCTGGCGTCGTTCGCCTCCTACGCCGTGGAGAAGAAATTTACCCGGGACCGGCAGAAATTCGGCGAGGGCAACATACGCGGCGTGGCGGGGCCCGAGTCGGCCAACAACGCCGGGGCGCAGACCTCGTTCATCCCCATGCTGACGCTGGGCATTCCCTCGAACGCCATCATGGCCATGATGATCGGCGCCATGATGATCCAGGGCATCGCCCCCGGCCCGCAGGTGATGACGGAAAAGCCGCAACTGTTCTGGGGCATGATCGTCAGCATGTGGGTGGGCAACGCCATGCTGGTCATCCTCAACCTGCCGCTGATCGGCATCTGGATCAAGCTGTTGACCGTGCCCTACCGCATCCTGTTCCCGTCCATCCTGTTGTTCTGCACCATCGGCGTGTACTCGGTGCAGAACAGCTCCTTCGACTCCATCCAGACGGCGCTGTTCGGGTTGTTCGGCTACTTCTGCGTCAAGACCGAGGCCGAGCCTGCGCCCATGCTGCTGGGCTACATCCTGGGGCCGCTGATGGAGGAGAACCTGCGCCGGGCCATGCTGCTGTCGCGCGGCGATCCCACGGTGTTCTTCATCCGGCCCATCAGCTCGGTGATGCTGGTGTTCGCCATCCTGCTGCTCATCATCATCATCCTGCCCAACGTGCGAAAAACGCGCGACCAGGCTTTCGTCGAAGAAGATTAGCGGCGGACGCGAACAAAAAAAAGGGCGCTTCGGCGCCCTTTTGTGCCTCTGGCGGGTCAGTGTCTTGGCGAGGCAGTGTTTTTGGCGGTCAGTCCGGGCGGGTCAGGGCGTCTGCCTGTTCTTGCCGGGCTGCCAGAGCACGTCGCCCCCCCGGCCAGCCCGGTTCAGCAGCCGGCCCACGACGAACAGCAGGTCGGACAGACGGTTGAGGTAAATGCGCGCAACATCGCTGACCGGTTGCACCCGCGCCAGCGCCACCAGGGTGCGCTCGGCGCGCCGGCACACGGTGCGGGCGAGGTGGGCGAGGGCGGCGGCGCGCGTGCCGCCCGGCAGGATGAAGTCCTTGAGCGGGGCCAGGCCGGCATTGAAACCGTCCAGCAGGGCCTCCAGGCGCGTCACCTGCTCTTCGGTCATGCTGCTGTGGCCCGGGATGCTCAGTTCCCCGCCGAGGTCGAAGAGGTCGTGCTGCACGCCCTCCAGCGCCCGGCGCACCGCCGCGGGGTCGCCGGCAAGGCCGGGAGGAAGCTCCGCCAGCAGCACGCCGATGCACGAGTTCAGCTCATCCACGTCGCCCAGCGCGGCCACGCGCTCGCCGTCCTTGGGCACCCGCGAGCCGTCGCCCAGCCCCGTTTCGCCCTGGTCGCCGGTGCGCGTGTAGATTTTGGTGAGGCGGTGTCCCATGGAGATTTCAGTCAGTCCAGCCCAATATAGCACGCGATATTTTGACTAAAGCACCCGCAGGCGAAGCGCGCCCACCATGTTTCACCATGCGGGATATCTTGTCCGGGCGCAGGCGGGACCCGACCGTATAATGGGCTGCCGCGCGCATTCGCGGAGTCCACCATGCCTCGCTTCTGCGCCAACCTCAGCCTGCTATTCACGGAGTACGCCTTCCTCGACCGCTTCCAGGCCGCAGCGGATGCGGGATTTTCAGCCGTTGAGTACCAGTTCCCCTACGCCTACGAGGCGAACGAAATCGCCGCCAGGGCGCGCGGCGCCGGGGTGGAAGTGGTCATGTTCAACCTGCCGGGGGGCAACCGGGAAAAGGGCGAGCTCGGCATCGCCTGCCTGCCCGACCGCACGGAAGAATTCCACACGGGCGTAGCCCGTGGCATCGAGTACGCCGCCGCGGCCAACTGCAAGCGCCTCAACCTGCTCGCGGGCATACCCGCACCTGGACAGGCGGACGCATTGACGCGCGCAACATTGGTGGCCAATCTGCGTTATGCGGCCGAGGAGCTGCGGGAAGCCGGCATGACGCTGCTGGTCGAAGCCATCAACACCCGTACCATCCCCGGCTTCTATCTCAGCCGCAGCGCCCAGGTCTTGGGGCTTATCGACGAAGCTGGCGTGACAAACGCCAAGCTGCAGTACGACGTATTCCACATGCAGATCATGGAAGGTGATTTGACGGAGCGAACAGAGGCCATCCTGCCCCGCATAGGTCATATCCAGGTGGCGGACGTGCCTGACCGGCGCGAGCCTGGCACGGGCGAAATCAACTTCCCGCGGCTGTTCGAGCATCTCGATCACATCGGCTATGAAGGCTGGGTGGGCGCCGAGTACTTTCCGCGCGCCGGCACGCTGGACGGCCTGGGATGGGTGCGTCCCTATTTGCGGCACGCGCGCGCCACAGGCTTGCTCAAGGGTAGGGCCGCATGAGCGCTGTTTCTGCGGAATTCAACCCTTCGGGCGTGGACTTCCTGCGCCAGGCGCGCGTGGTGGAGCGGCTGTCGGCCATCCTGCCGCGCGAGGCGCTGCTGTATCAAAGCGAGGACACGCGGCCCTACGAATGCGACGGCCTCTCGGCCTATCGCCAGAAGCCCATGGTGGTGGCGCTGCCCCGCGACGAAGCCGAGGTGCGGGCGGTGCTCGCCGCGTGCCGCGAACTGCAAGTGCCGGTGGTGCCGCGCGGCGCCGGCACGGGCCTCTCGGGCGGCGCCCTGCCCATGGGCGACGGCGTGCTGCTGTCGCTGGCCAAGCTGAAGAACATACTCTCCCTCGATCCCCTGGCGCGCACCGCGCGTGTGCAGCCCGGGGTGCGCAACGCCGCCATTTCCGAGGCCGCCGCGCCCTACGGCCTGTACTACGCGCCCGATCCCTCGTCGCAGATCGCCTGCACCATCGGCGGCAACGTGGCGGAAAATTCCGGCGGCGTGCATTGCCTGAAATACGGCCTGACCGTGAACAACGTGCTGCGCGTGCGCGGCTACACCGCCGCGGGCGAGGCCGTGGAGTTCGGCTCCGAGGCGCTGGACTCGCCCGGCTACGACCTGCTCGCCCTGGTCACCGGCAGCGAGGGCATGCTGGCCGTCACCACCGAGGTCACGCTGCGGCTGATTCCGTTGCCGGAGACGGCGCGCTGCCTGCTCGCCTCCTTCGACGACGTGGAAAAGGCCGGTAACGCCGTGGCCAGCGTCATCGGCGCCGGCATCATTCCCGCCGGCCTGGAAATGATGGACCGCCCGGCCACGCATGCCGTGGAGCAGTTCGTGCATGCCGGCTACGACCTCGCCGCCGCCGCCATCCTGCTGTGCGAATCCG
>DATNCF010000492.1:0-8000 GCA_035571675.1 Burkholderiales bacterium
AAGGCGTGGTGGGACGTGGCGCAGAACTACCGCTCGGGCGGTTTCGACCGGCTGATCATCCCCGCCGGCTACTCGCCCACCGTGGACGAATTCTGCAAGAACCCCAAGGTCGTCGGCGCCAAGGTGTTCTACCACGAGCGCATCCAGATCCAGCCCGGTCAGGCCAAGAGCTACCTCTCCATGCTGGAACAGGAATGGCTGCCGGTGGCCAACTCCCTGAACATGCACCTCGTCGGCGCCTTCCGCACCGCCATGCGCAACGACTCGGAATGCATCGTGGTGTGGGCCATCCCCACCTGGGACAACTGGGCCGACGTGGAAATCGCCTATGAGCGGGACGCGCGCGTGGCGGTGTGGCGCAGGGCCACCCAGGGCCTGGCCATCGACTGGCTGAACCACCTCATGGTGTCGGCTCCGCTCTCCCCCACCCAGACGGGCAAGCAGCCCTAGCCCAGGCGTCATTGCAGGCGTTGAAGGCGAGGGCACCCTCGCCTAGCCTAATACTAGAAAGGAGCTAGAGCAATGCAATGGCAAGCCAACCCCAACCAGATGGCCGATGAATGGGCCATCCAGCGCCTGGCGCGCCTGTACGCCTACGGCATGGACCGCAACCAGCCCGACGTGATCGAGGCCATCTTCACCGCGGACGGCGTCATCGACCGCGCCGGCCAGTTGCGCGAGGGCCGCGACAACCTGCGCAAGATTCCGCCCTGGCTGAAGCAGCGTTACCTCGCCACCCTGCACAAGATCCACAATCAGCTCATCACCGTGACCGGCGACGCCACGGCCGAGGGCGAGACCTATTGCACGGCCGAGCACCTGGAGAAAGACCGCACCGGCGGCACGTCCCTGTTCAGCATGGCCATCCGCTACCAGGACAGGATGGTGAAGGAAGCCGGCGTGTGGCGCTTCAAGCGCCGCCAGCTCATCATCGAATGGACCGACATGCGGCCGGTGGTGTGCCAGAACCCCGATGTGCTGGCCGAGATGGCGAAAATCACCGTCTAGATGCCCGCTACGCGGCCTTGCTGCGCGGCGTCAGCCCGCTGAACGCCAGATGTCCGAGTTCAAGGCCTGCTTCGAGACACCATCGGTAAAGCCGTTCGCTCAACCGCAACGCAAAACGGCGCAGGCTTATTTCTCCACCACCATCTGCACCGGCTGCAGCTTGATGAACAGCGGTTCCCCCACTGCCGCGTGGGTCCGGGCGTCCTCGAACCAGACCCGCGCCTTTTCCTTATCCTCGCGCTGATGCCGGATGATCAGGCTGTCGCTGGGTTTGATGATGAGCGGCACCGTGATCTGGCCGAACAGGCTGCCCTGGTTCCAGGCAATGGTGACGTTGACCTTGCCCGCCGGAACCAGCACCGGCCGGTCGTAGGCGCCGTTGCCGCCCCTCACCGGCTCGCCGGCCACGCCGCGTAGAAACACGACCTGGTCGGAGACGAAGAACGGTTCCACCCTGCGTGAGCCAATGATGGTGCCGCCGGTCGCCGGCGTGGTGCCTTGGGGCGGGTGGTAATAGCGGGCGTCGGAATCGTCCAGGGAACAGGCCGCAAGGCAAAGCGCCATTCCAAGCGTCAGCCACTTCAAAGTCCGATCAAGCAGCTTTCTTTCCGTGGCGTTCTCCCGCCCTGACGCGGCCCTTGGGCCTTTTGATTGTTGCGGGCAACACCGCGAGTTTCAGCCCGGAAGCGGCGAGTACGGCGTTGAGACTGCGCAATTCGGGATTCCCGGTTTCAGACAATGCCCGCGTGAGCGTCACCCTGCTGAGACCTGTATCGCGCGCCAATCCAGCCACACCGCCCTTACGCGCCTTGGCCACCTGCCGAAGCGCTCTCATCAAAGCCGGTTGATCGCCCTCTTCCATGCAGGCGTTCAAATAGCCAGCGGCGAACTCGGGGTCGGCTAACTTGGCATACAGCCAATCATCATAGGGCACCGCCGCCGGGATCTTATTTTCTTTGGACATAGTCTCTCCAATTCCTGATCGCCTGCCTGATATCGGCCGCTTGGGATCGTTTCGAGCCTCCGTTAAGAAGAATCACCATGGTGCGGTCGTCGCGGCCAAAATAGACTCGATACCCCGCGCCGTATTGAATGCGCAGTTCGTACACCCCATCACCGACAGCCTTCCAGTCCCCGAAATTTCCCGACATGAGTCGGTTGATTCTGGCGGCAACCGCCTGGGCTGCCGTTTTATCGAGGGAATCGGCCCAATCGCGGAAAGGTTCACGCCCATTGGCGGCCTTGTAAACAAGAACCGTTATTTCAGGCACGGCAGGAGGTGTATATTATACGTATCACTTGCGGCCATGCAAGCAAAGGGACGCCTTTATTTAGGTGCCTTGGCCTGCTGCTCCAGCGATACCGCCATGCGCGGCTCGAGCTTCTTCAGCGCCGCCAGCACTTCGTCCAGCTCCTGCTGCCGCCCCTGGCGGATGAAGCACAGCCCCATGGCGTACCACGCCGGGGTGTATTCGGACTCGAGCTGCACCGAGCGCCGGTAGAACGCAATGGCGCGGTCGAGCCGGCCGGCCTCGCGGTCGATCTCGCCCAGCAGGTAGGGCGACACGGGCGAGGCGGCGTCCACGCTCATGGCGCGCCGCAGGGTGCGCGCGGCCTTGTCGTTCTGGTGCAGCAGGCGCTGGCCTTCGGCCAGCAGGTTCCAGGCGTCGATGTCCTCGGGGTTGATGCGCGTCGCCGTGTCCAGGGTGTCGAGCGCCGCCCCGTACTCCCCCTGCTGCAACTGCGCATAGCCGAGGATCAGCAGCCAGTCGGGGTTGGCGGGGTTGGGCGCGAGGCGCTCTCGGGCCAGGCGGGTGACGCCCGGCCAGTCGTTTTTCAGTTGCAGGTCGTTGAGGGTCTTGCGGGTCTGGGGATCGTCGCCGCGCGAGGCCAGCGTGGCCGACAGCAGCGGCGTCCAGGGCACCAGGGCGAGCGGCCCGGCGCAGGCGGCGAGCAGGGCCGCCGCGAAAACCACTGTGACGAGAACAGCGGCCGTCCGGAGCGTGCTCAACGGCGGCCCACTTGTTCGTCTCGCTACGCCTTGGTCTGGTACACGTATGCCTGCTGCGCCACCTTGGATTCCTTCTGGCGCTTGCGCATGTCGTGGTCGATGGGCTTGTCCCACCACATCGAGCGGCCCCTTTTCTGCTCCTCGGTGATCTGGGGCTTCTGATCCAGCAGGCTGCGGATCATCTTGGTGACGTCGGATTCGTAGTAGTTGGGCATGGCTGGTCAGACGCTGTGAAGACGCCGCATTATAAGCGTGCCGCCGCCGCCGTGGGGATGGGAGCGGCCGCCGAAGCGGACAAATCCCCTGTTTTTTCAGGCCGTTCCAACATACTGCTTGCCAAGGCACCCCATCCTGTATAAAAATACAGGCATCGACAGCCTAGGAAGGCCCATGGACGATCTGACCCCGCAGCAGGCCCGTATCCTGAAGTTCATCCGCGACACCATGGACGAGAGCGGCCTGCCGCCCACCCGGGCGGAAATCGCCCAGGCCATGGGCTTCCGCTCCCCCAATGCGGCCGAGGAGCACCTGCGCACGCTCGAGCGCAAAGGCGCCATCGAAATCGTCAAGGGCTCGGCGCGCGGCATTCGCCTGGCCGACGGCGGCGGCCTGCCCTTGGTGGGCCGGGTCGCGGCCGGCTCGCCCATCCTGGCCGAGGAACACGTGCAAGGGCGCTTCCAGGTCGACCCTGGACTGTTCAAGCCCGAGGCGCACTACCTGTTGCGGGTGAAGGGGATGAGCATGCGCGACGCGGGCATCCTGGACGGCGATCTGCTGGCCGTGCACAAGACTGACGATGCGCGCAGTGGACAAGTGGTGGTAGCGCGGTTGCAGGATGAGGTAACAGTTAAAAGGTTGAGGAAAAAAGGGGCGATTGTTGAATTGCTGCCGGAGAATCCGGAATTCGAGCCCATCATTGTTGATACGCGCAAGGAAAGCTTAGCTATTGAAGGAATTGGCGTAGGAGTCATACGGAACGGCAAGTCGCTTTGAAAAGCTGAGCACTATTGCTGTTGAAAAAATGGTTCTCCCCTCTTCCCAACCCCTCTCCCCCAGGGAGAAGGGCTTAAAACCCGCGCCGGTCGCACTTCCCTCTCCCAGGGGGAGAGGGACCGAGGGAGAGGGGAAAGCCGCATCTGAATCGCCAAATCTCCTTGCTCATCCCGCCCTGTGGCGCGGCAGTGAACTGGCACGAAGCGCTGTTCCCGGTGTTCCAACCGGCTTCCCCCAGCTAGATGCAGAACTTCCTGGCAACGGCTGGCCGCTGGGCAATCTGACCGAGCTATTGCCCTCTCACGAAGGCATAGGTGAGCTGCGCTTTCTGGGCCCGGCATTGGCTCAACTCACACAAGCGAGCAAGGCCTCAACCGGAAAGCATCTCGCCTGGATTGCCCCGCCCTATCTTCCTTATGCCCCAGCCCTCTCTGCTGCCGGCATCGACCTGAAAAAAGTCCTGATCGTCAAAACCCGCACCGGCCAGGAAACCCTGTGGGCGGCAGAACAAGCCCTGCGCGCGAATGCCTGCGGCGCGGTGCTGGTGTGGCAGCCGGCATTAACCACCTCAGGTTACGTGGCCCTGCGTCGCTTGCAGATTGCCGCAGAGGGCGGCAGCAGCCTGTGCTTCTTGTTCCGCCCACAGGAAGCTTTTAAGGAAAGTTCGCCCGCCCCCCTGCGTCTTGCCTTGTCCGCGGCCAATGGTGGCCTTGCCATTCACGTGCTCAAGCGCCGCGGCAGGCCGCTTTCGCATCCCATCCTGCTGCCGGCGCTTCCCATGCCGCCCGTGCGCCGGCCTGAACGCATTGAATCGTCCCATGAGCAATCCAACCCATTCTCCTTTGTGGATAGCGCTTCGCCTGCCGCGCCTCGCGCTGCAAGTGTTCCTGCGCGGCACGCCCACGCCTGAGCCCTTCGCCGTCGTTGCCGAGCACCGTGTCGTGGCCTGCGACGCCAAGGCTGCGGCGCGCGGCGTGCATCCCGGCATGGAGCAGGCGACGGCGCTGGCGCTGGTCGCGCAACTGCGCCTGAAAGACCGCGACCGCGCCGCCGAAACCGAGGCGCTGCTGGGCGTGGCAGCCTGGGCCGGGCATCTCACGCCCGCGGTGGTGCCGGATTTCCCCGCCACCGTGCTGATGGAGGTATCGGCCAGCCTGCGCCTGTGGGGCGGCCTGCCGGCCATCCTGGAAAGGCTGAAAGCCGGCATGGAGGAACTGGGCTTCACCTGCAGCCTCGCCTGCGCGCCCACGTCGCGCGCCGCGGCGTGGTTTGCCTTGCAGGGGAAAACCACGCCGCAACCGCCCGGCGACGGCTTTGAAGCCGCGGTCGCCGCCTTGCCGCTGCAAGTGCTGGAATCCGCGCGCGAGCGCATGGACGTGTTCGAAGCCATCGGCGCGGCCAGCATCGGCGACGTGCTGGCTCTGCCGCGCCCCGGCGTGGCCCGGCGGTTCGGCCAGGCGCTGCTGGATGAGATCGACCGCGGGCTGGGGAAGTTGGCCGATCCGCGCAGTTTGTTCACGCCGCCCGAGCGCTTTCACGCCGAGGTGGAATTCCCTTCCGAAGTCACGCAGGCCGAGGCGCTGCTGTTTGCCGGGCAGCGGTTGCTCGCCCAGTTGGCCGGCTTTCTGGCCGCGCGCTCGGCCGGTGTGCAGCGCATTTCGGTCAAGCTGTTCCATCGCGACAGTCATACAGAGGCCACGATCGGCCTGGTGGCGCCTTCGCGCGACGCGCGGCATTTCACCTTGCTGCTGCGCGAGCGATTGGGCAAGGCGCCCCTTCCCGCGCCGGTGCGCGCTTTGGCCGTGAGCGCCGACAACCTGCAGCCCGCGCCGGGCGTTCCCGCCAGCCTGTTTCCCGATCAGGCCGCCGAAGCGGGCAACTGGATGAAACTGGTGGAGCAATTGCGCGCCCGCCTGGGCGAGCAGGCCGTGCAGGGCCTGGCCGTGCAGGCCGATCATCGGCCCGAGCTGGCAACGGCCGCGGCGCCTGATGGCCATGCCCAGATGCGCCTGGCGCTGCCGCCCCCCTTGGGCAGCCGGCCTTTCTGGCTTCTGCCCAAGCCGCGCCCCCTGGATGCGGTTGAGGAAGCGCGCGGTGATGACCGCCTGCAACTGCTTGCCGGCCCCGAGCGCATCGAATCCGGCTGGTGGGACGGCGCCGATATCGCGCGCGACTATTTCATCGCGCGCTCGACCGGCCAGTCGCTGCTGTGGATATATCGCGAGCGGCCGCGCGGCGATGCCCCGCAGCACTGGTATGTGCACGGGGTTTTCGCCTGAACAGGTTGTCGGGATAACACCGTCACCGTTTTCAGCAGGCGGCCGACCGCGCCGCTGGCGTGTTCGCCACCACAATGACGCAAAACCTCCGAGGAGCCGTCATGCTGAAATGGGCATTGATTTTCCTGGTCATATCGGTGATCGCTGGTCTGCTGGGCTTCACCGGCGTGGCCGCCGGGGCGGCCGGCATCGCCAAACTGCTGTTCGGCCTGTTCCTGATCCTGTGCCTGCTGTTCCTGGTGCTGGGGCTGCTGGCCGTCGACAGGTTCAAGTAGCTGCTTTTAAGCCGGTTCGCCGCCAGGGTTGGCGTGTGACCAATCCTATTGCAGCGCGCAAACCGAACGCACTATGCGCGCGTGCAGGCGCAACATAAGAATTTCTTGCGCCAACGCTATACCAGGGGCACACTGAAACCGCTTTGAACGGACGGAGGGTGCCATGGCGCGGCCGAGCAGCACTGCAAAGCACTGGCTTCCCGTCCTGGCGCTGTTCGCTGCAGCCGCGGCCTCCTTTTCCCATTGCGCCCTTGCCCATCCGCTGAGCCGGCAGGAGTGCACTGAAGGCAGCGATTTCATCCGCAATGCGGCGCTGTCCCGCAACAACGGCATGGAGGGCACGCGCTTCATTTCCTCCACGCTGGCGGACTTCGAGGCCATCAAGTCCTTTCCCCCGCAACTGCGCTGGTTCGTGCAGGATGACCAGGACGAAGCCTACCTGCTCAGGGCCGTCACCGACGTGTTCGAAAATCCGCGCGAGCCCGACACGCACCAGCAGGCCTTTCTGGCCCAATGCCTGGAGCGCGCCGCGTTGACGCTACCGGGCCGGCGCGCACCGGACTGATGTCGGCGCGCAGCGCGAGGACTCAGCGCGAGCGCTCGGCGGCGAGCGCTCGGACATCGGGTCGCCCCATCCCCGCCCTTCCCCCCTGGGGAAGGGAGTTCGACCGGAGCAAGGATATCGAAAGTTACTCCGAGAACTGTCCTGGCACTCAATGTAATATTTGGCAACCCCTTCCCTACATGGGATGCCATGAAAACCACTGCCACCCGAATCTCCGCTCTTTTGCTTTGCGCCTTCGCTTTTGCTGCGCAGGCTCAAACATATCCCTCCCGTCCCATCAGGGCTATTGTTCCTTTTGCTGCTGGAAGTGCGACTGATACGGTCGGCCGGATGTATGGGATCAAGCTGAGCGAATTCCTGAACACCCCTGTCGTGGTGGAGAACCGGGCTGGCGCCAATGGCTCCATCGGCGCCGACATGGTGGCCAAGGCACAACCGGATGGCTACACCGTGCTGATCGGCACCAACACCACCAACGCTGCCATCAACAGCCTGATGAAAGTGGTGCCGTTCAATTTCGAGCGCGATTTCGCGCCGGTGTCCTTCCTGGGTTCCATTCCCCTGCTGGTGTGCGTGAACAACGACCTGCCGGCCAAGACGTTGAAGGAGCTTATCGCCTTGGCCAAGTCCAAGCCGGGAGCGTTGAGCTTCGCCACCGCCAGCGCCTCGCAGCGCGTGTCCACCGAAATGCTGGCCAGCATGACCGGCATGAAGCTGGTGCACGTGCCCTACAAGAGCTCGCCCAATGCCGTGACCGACCTCATGACCGGGCAGGTGCAGTTGTTCACCGCCGACCTTGCCGTGACGCTGCCGCAGGTCAAGGCCGGCAAGATCCGCGCCCTGGCCGTGACCAGCTCGCAGCGTTCGCC
>DATNCF010000493.1:0-11837 GCA_035571675.1 Burkholderiales bacterium
TGCCGGGAATGTCGGCGAGGCGATGCATCAGCCGGCCGAGCGTCGAGGCGCGCCCGTCTTGGTCCTCGCCGTGGTAGGCGTTGACGTTCTGCCCGAGCAGCGTGATTTCGCGCACGCCCGCCTGCGCCAGGCCCGCGGCCTCGGCCAGCACGTCTTCCAGCGGACGGAACACTTCCTCGCCGCGGGTGTAGGGCACCACGCAGAAGCTGCAGTACTTGCTGCAGCCTTCCATGATGGAAAGAAACGCGGCGGCCCCCTCCACGCGCGGCGGGGGCAGGCGGTCGAACTTCTCGATTTCGGGGAAGGTGATGTCCACCTGCGGCTGGCCGCTCGAGCGCCGCGCCGCGATCAGGTCAGGCAGGCGGTGCAGGGTCTGCGGCCCAAAGACGACGTCGACGAAGGGCGCGCGCTCCACGATGCGCCCGCCCTCCTGGCTGGCCACGCAGCCGCCCACGCCGATCAGCAGTCCCGGCTTGGCCTGCTTCAGTTCGCGCACCCGCCCCAGGTCGCTGAACACGCGCTCCTGGGCCTTTTCGCGCACCGAGCAGGTGTTGAATAGGATGAGATCGGCCTCGGCGGGGTCTTCGGTGCGCTCGTAGCCGCCGTCGGCGTGCAGGGCGTCGGCCATGCGCGCCGAATCGTATTCGTTCATCTGGCACCCGAAGGTGCGCAGGTACAGTTTCTTGGGCAAAGCGGTTTTCGAAAAAGAGGTCTTGGGGGGGGGGCGGCGGCTTAATTCGCAGGCTTGGCCGGCCGCGCCGCCTCGTCGGGGGTGAGCAGCCACACGCGGCGCAACTGCCCCATCTGGTCCACCTGATAGGCGGCCAAGGCGCCCGTGGACGGCAAGGCCGAGGGCACGATGATGAGGTTGTTGGTGTCGCGGATGACGGCGCCGGGCGCCAGCGTCTGCTGCTTGTCGTCGATGGAGACCAGCATGGACTGCAGGTGGCGGATGAAGCCGCGCTTGGCGTCGGTCGGAATGATTCGCGTCTGGGCCGCGGCGAGCCCCGAGCACAGCAGGCCGGCTGCCAGCACCGCCAGGGTGGCGGCGCGGGCGCGGCTGGGCAGTTGGCGGAGGAAGCTCAAACTAGTGTTCCGAAAAGAGCTGCCTGGAAAAGGCGGTGGCGAGGGGTCGAACCCCACGACCTGCGGACAATGGTTGGATGATGGTTCCCGTCCCCATCCAACCGGGGCTGGCTGCGAGTATACAACGACAAGGAAATCAGCGAGTTATTGCCTTGTGGTCGGCCGTGGCGCTGTGGGCGCCACCTATTTTTGCGCCAGGGCGTCGAGCCTGGAAGAGCAGGCCTCCGTCACGGCGCTTTGGGCCTTTTCTTGCCCCGGCATTTTGCTCCACCCACCTTTTTCAAAGAATTCACCCTTGGCCGAGTAGTCCAGGGCCTTGAACTTCACGAGTTGCTGTTCATGGTTGGGAGCGTTGGAAAATTGGGCGACGCAAATCGCCGCCTGCGTCGCCGTGACAGCCTCGTTAACCCTGCCTTCCGATTTGGCCGTGGTGGTCCACAAACCGAATCCAAAGCCCACGGCCGGGGACAGAATCACCCCTGCGATGAGGGTAAGAAAGCCGTCCTGGAGTTTCACTTTTGTTTCCGGTTTCATTGCGATGCCTTCCTGAGGTGGCCGAGAGCCGAGGGCGTAAAACGCCGAGGGCGGCAGCTTGGCACGCCGGGAACGGGACGTCCGTGCGCTAACCGACATAGCCGGCGGCGGTCCTGGTGACAGGGGGCAAAACGACCAGCGCAAATGGAGCAAATGGAAATGGGTTAGCCGCTTACGCGGCTAACCCATTGGATTTGCTGGTGGCGAATCAGGGATTCGAACCCCGGACCTGCGGATTATGATTCCGTCGCTCTAACCGACTGAGCTAATTCGCCACGTGAACCGTAAATTATCCTTTAAATTTCCGATACTTGTCAAGGTGCTGAAAAGCCCGGGAAACGCTCACCGGGTGCGCACTACGCCCGCCTGTCCGGCCACAGGGGCAGGGTAAAATTTTCGCATGGAAGTGGATATTGCCGTCGTCGGCGGAGGTCTGGTGGGCGCGTCGTTCGCGGCGGCGCTGACCGGCGCGCCGTTCAGCGTGGCCGTGCTGGAGGGGGCGGGCGACGATGCGTTGCGCGCGCCCGAGTCGGGGCTATGGGATGCGCGCATCTACGCCTTGTCCCAGGCGAGCAGGAATTTTCTCGAATCCATCGGCGCCTGGCAGGAACTGGACCCGGCGCGCACCGCCTGCATCGACCGCATGCACGTGTTCGGCGACCGCGGGAAGCGGCTGGAATTCTCGGCCCACGACAGCGGCCTTGCGCACTTGGCCTGGATTGTCGAATCGGGCGCGCTGGGGCGCGCGCTGTGGAAGGTGCTAGAGCGCCAGGGCCGCGCGCGGTTGCTGCGCAATGCGCGGCCCGAAGCATTGCTGATCGCGGAACAGCGCGCCACCCTCAGCCTCGCCGGTGGCGACAGAGTGCTTGCGCGGCTGGTGGTCGGGGCGGACGGCGCGCGCTCCTTCGTGCGCGACCAGGCCGGCATGGCCGTGGATGTGAAGCCCTATGGCCAGAGCGGCGTGGTGGCCAATTTCGACTGCGGCCGGCCGCATCGCGGCACGGCCTGGCAGTGGTTCCGCGACGATGGCGTGCTGGCGTGGCTGCCGCTGCCGGGCGACCGCATGTCCATGGTGTGGTCGACGGGCGAAGAGCACGCCGCCGGGTTGCTCGCGTTGTCCCCGGACGATCTGTGCGCGCGCGTGGCGGAGGCGGGCGGCCATGCGCTGGGCGAGCTGAAGGCGCTGGCCGCGCCTTCGGCCTTTCCGCTGGCGCTGTCGACGGTCAAGCATCGCGTTCTGAAGCGCGTCGCCCTGGTGGGCGATGCGGCACAGACTATTCATCCGCTGGCCGGCCATGGCGTGAACCTCGGGTTCGCCGACGCGGCCTGCCTTGCCGAGGTGATGCGTGCCGCGCCCCCCGGCATGGACCCCGGCGACCATGCCCTTCTGCGCCGCTACGAGCGCGCCAGGGCCGAAGATATAATGCTCATGCGCACCGCCACGCACGGCTTGGCCACGCTGTTCGGCCTGCATTCGGGCCTGGCCGCGCGCGTGCGCAACATGGGGCTGGAGTGGGTCAACCGTGCCACGCCGCTCAAGAACCTGTTGGCGCGCCACGCGGCCGGCCCTCAGTGACTGGTTCTGGTGACTTCGTTCCTAGGAAAACCGTGACCGCGCTCTTCCGCCCCTTCTCAAGCTCATTTTCCAAATTGGTTTTGGCGGTGTTGGCCAGCCTGTGGCTGGCAGCGGCTGCGGCCGGCGCCGCCCCCACGCCCGAGGAAGCGCAGGTGAAGCGCCTCGCCGAGATTCGCCTGGGCGTGAAAATCGACTCGGCCACCAAGGCCCCGTATCCCGGCCTGTACGAACTCGTCACCCAGAACGGCGGCGACCGCGAGATCTATTACACCGACGAAAAAGTCACGCTGCTCATGACGGGCAGCATGATTGACGTGGCCAGCCGGCGCAACCTTACCCAGGAGCGGCTGGACAAGCTGTCCGCCATCCGCTTCGACGACCTGCCGCTGGACTTGGCCATCAAGCAGGTGCGCGGCAACGGCAAGCGCGTCGTGGCCATGTTCTCCGATCCCTTCTGCCCGTTCTGCAAGCGGCTGGACGCCAGCCTGGCTACGCTGGACAACGTGACCATTTACACCTTCCTTTATCCCATCCTGCGCAAGGAATCGCCCGACATGGCCTCGCGCATCTGGTGCTCGCCCGATCGCGCCAAGGCCTACAACGACCTCATGCTGCATGGGCGCGAGCCGTCGCCGGTGGCGGCCTGCCGCGTGCCCGTGGACAAGTGGCTGGCCCTGGGCAACAAGATGGGCGTCAACGCCACGCCGGTGAGCTACGCCGCCAACGGCGTGCGCGTGGTGGGGGCGCGCTTCGAGGATCTCACCCGGGCCATGGACGAATCGGCCAAGGTCGGCACCGCCGCGGTGAATTGACCGCGGAGTAACGCCGTATGGGCGGTTACTGCGCCGGCGTGCCGTCGGGTTTGAGCGGAAATCCCCTGGGCAGCAGCACCCACACCTTGAGTTGCTGGCGCATGCGCCCGGCCAGTGCGCCGGCATCGGCGCCGAAGCCCCAGAAGTAATCCACCCGCACCGGGCCGCGTATGGCGCCGCCCGTGTCCTGAGCCACCATGAGCTTCTTCAAGGGGACATCACTGTTGGGCTGGGTGGTGGCGATAAACACCGGCGCACCGAGTGGCACGAAGCGCGGGTCCACGGCCACCGAGCGCTCGGGCGTGAGCGCCACGCCGGCTGCGCCTGTGGGTCCCGCCGCCGGATCGCCCACGGGCTGTTCGCGGAAGAACACATAGCTCGGGTTCTGGTCCAGCAGCTCGGTCACGCGAGCGGGGTTGGCCCTGGCCCAGCCCTTGATGCCGGCCAGCGACGCTTCATTGACTTTAAGTTCGCCGCGGTCGATCAACCAGCGGCCGATGGACTGATAGGGCTGGCCGTTCTGGTCGGCATAGGCCATGCGGATGGTCTGGCCGTTGTCGAGCTGAACGCGGCCCGAGCCCTGCACCTCGAGGAAGAACCCCTCGATGGGGTCGTCCACCCACACCAGCTCCTTGCCGGCCAGCGGCGCCATGCCGCGGTCGATTTCGGCACGCGACCAGTACGGCACCACCTTCCTGCCTTCCAGCCGGCCGCGCAGGCGCATGTTGCGCAGTTCGGGGTTGATGCTGGACAGGTCGATGGTGAGCAGGTCGTCCGGCGGCGCGAACAGGGGATACAGAAAGGGCGCGCGGCGCACCCGGCTGCCGCGCAACAGCGGCTCGTAATAACCCGTGGCCAGGCCGTCGGTTGCCCCCTCGGGCGTGGACGCGCGGTGGGGAACAAAATTGGCCTCGAAATAGCGGCGTATGGCCGCCGCGTCGGGCGCGGCCAGCTTGCCGGCCTCGGCACAGGCGTCGCGCCAGGCGGGGCGGAAGCGCAGCGACTGGCAGGAGGCCTGGAAGGCGCTCCAGGCCCCGCGCAGGTCGTCGTCGTTCCAGCCGGGCAGGGCGTCGAAGCCCACCGCATCGAGCACCGGCACCTTGGGAACAATAGGTGGAACTGCGGGCGGCTGGGGCTGACATACCTGGCATACCGGACAAGCGGCTTGCGCAGGGCACTGCAGAACAGGAGTGGGGGTTGGCGCTGCCGCTTGCTGGATGGGCGGTGGCGTCGCGCAGCCGGCTAATGCCAGGACAGGTAGTAGCCAGGCACCGATCCGCTGGCCGAAGGCCGGCGCCTCGTGATTGGGGGCACTGGAGTTCCCTTGGCGTGGCGGCAACGTCGTGTCTGGGTCTTGCGCCACGTGCTTTATCATGCGGCCAATCCCCAACGCACTGGGAGTGATGGTTTGTTTGAAAACCTGGAGTTGTCGAAATTCTGGATGTTTTTTCTGGAAGGCATGATTGCGCTGGCCATCCTGATCTTCATCGTCTGGTGGACCTTGCCGAAGAAGAAGAAATGAGCGAGCCGCACGCGCGGCTCCGGTGCTAGTGCAGGACCCGCGGCACTGACAGCGTGAATTCCGGAATCTGCGCCTCGAAAGCCTGGCCATCCTCGGCCACCATGTTGTAGGTGCCGCGCATGGTGCCCACCGGCGTGGCGATGGCCGTGCCGCTGGTGTACTCGAAGGAGCCGCCCGCCTTGATGAGCGGCTGCGAGCCCACCACGCCCAGCCCGCGCACTTCCTGCACCTGGCGGTTGGCGTCGGTGATGATCCAGTGGCGCGAGATCAACTGCGCCGGCACGCTGCCGGTGTTGCGGATGGTGATGGTGTAGGTGAACACGTAGCGGTTCGCCGACTCGTCGGACTGCTCCGGCACGTACTGGGTCTGGGTGGTGACGGTGATGTCGTGTTTCTTCTCGGGCATGGACACTATTTCAACCCAATTCGCCCGCACTGACAAGCGTCGCTGCCCTCAGAGCGGTAATATATGCAAGTTGCATTGGGGCTTCCCACTCCCCCATCCCCTCTCTCCAGGAGAAAAGCTTAAAATCCCGCGGGCTTTGCTTCCCTCTCCCTGGGGTAGAGGGACCGAGGGAGAGGGCGAATCAACGTCAACGCCAAACAACCATGTCCCAGACCTACCGAATTGCTCCGAGTATTTTGTCCGCCAACTTCGCCAAGCTCGGCGAGGAGGTCCAGAGCGTCGTGGACGCCGGCGCCGACATGATCCATTTCGACGTCATGGACAACCACTACGTGCCCAACCTCACCATCGGGCCCATGGTGTGCGAGGCCATCCGGCCGCTCACCCGCGCGGTGATCGACGTGCACCTCATGGTGAAGCCCGTGGACCGCATCGTGCCCGACTTCGCCAAGGCGGGCGCGAACATCATCAGCTTCCACCCCGAGGCCAGCGAGCACGTCGACCGCACCCTCGGCCTGATCCGCGAGCACGGCTGCAAGGCCGGGCTGGTGCTGAACCCGGCCGCGCCCCTGAACTGGCTGGACCACGTCATGGACAAGCTGGACCTCATTCTCATCATGTCGGTTAACCCCGGCTTCGGCGGCCAGAGGTTCATTCCCGAGGCGCTGGCCAAGCTGGCCGAGGCGCGCCGCCGCATCATCGAGAGCGGCCGCGACATCCTGCTCGAAATCGACGGCGGCGTGAAGGTGGACAACATCGCCGAGATCGCACGCGCTGGGGCCGACACCTTCGTCGCGGGGTCCGCGGTGTTCGGCTCCAAGGACTACCGCGCCACCATCGCGGCCATGCGCGCGGAGTTGCAGAAAACGCCTTCTTGAAACAGCCTGCATTGGAGCGCTTCGACGCGCTGCTGTTCGATCTCGACGGAACGCTGTTGGATACCGTTCCCGACATCGCCGCCGCGGCAAACCGCATGCTTGCCGAACTTGGCCACACGGGTCTGGACGAGCAAACGATCGCCAGCTTTGTCGGCCGGGGAATCGCCAAGCTGGTTGAGCGCGCGCTCGGAGCCGCGTCCATCGACCCCGCGAAGCAGGGCCACGCGCTGAAGCTGTTCGAGACTTTTTACGCTGAAGAAAGCGGGCGGCGTTCGCGGCCCTATCCCGGTGTCCCCGAATCCCTCGCGCGGATGCGCGAGGCCCACCTGAAAATGGGAATAGTCACCAACAAGATGGCGGTTTTTACTCTGCCCCTGCTCGAACACACCCGCCTGCGGCATTTTTTCGGCTCAGTCGTGAGCGGCGACACCTTGCCCTGGAAAAAGCCCGATCCCAGGCCGCTGCTGCAGGCCTGCACCGAACTCGACGTGCGGCCACAAAATGTCCTGTATGTCGGTGATTCCGTCCATGACGTGGAAGCTGCCCATGCGGCCGGCTGCGCCGTGTGGTGCGTGCCCTACGGCTACAACGAGGGCCACCCCATCGAATCCGCCGGAAGCGACCGCATCGTGTCCGGTCTGGTCGAAATGGCGGAACGCGTCCTGTCAGCGCGTGTGGCGTAAAATCCCCGCACTCATTCGGTGGCCCATCTCCCGTACTCATGATCAACGCCGCTGACCCCGACGCCGCCTTCGCCCGAGCCAGCGACTTCTACCAGCGCGGCATGTTCGACGAGGCCGAGATGGTGTGCGAGAGCCTGCTCACCAAGGCGCCGCGCCACGTCCATGGCCTGCACCTGCTGGCTTTCATCCGCTCGCGCCAGGGGCGTCATGACGACGCCGCGCTGCTCATGAAGAAAGTGGTCAAGCAGCGGCCCGGCAACGCCGAGGCGCTTTACCACATGGGCAATTTCCTGCTGGCGCAGGGCAGGCGCGAAGAAGCCCTGGCCAGCTACGACCGCGCGCTGGCCATCAATCCGCGGGCCGCGGATGTGCACATGAACCGCGGCAACGCCCTCATGGAACTGGGCCGCATCGACGATGCCATCGCCTGCTACGACCAGGCCCTGGCCGTCGACCCCGGCCACATGCGCGCCCGCAGCAACCGCTACACCTGCTACCTCAAGCAACTGCGCGACGTGGAGTTCACGGCGGCGGAAGGGCAGGTGGTGGCGCGCGCCAATCTGCCGGAAATCAACGCCGCGCAGCCGGCGGCCGCCATCAGCCCTTTCCGGCTGAAGCACGACCTGGAGCAATGCGCCTGGCTGATGGCCACTGGCCAGCGCTTTGACGGCATCGAACAGGTGCACGCGGTGCTGCAGTCGCTGCATGCAAGGCACCTAGCCCACGCCGGCGGCGCGGCCGAGGGTGGCGTTCAGGCCGGGATCGCGCTCGCCAGCCCCGAGGAAGTCGATGCGGTCAACCGCTTCAGGAACACGCTGCTCATCGGCGCGCAGTCCGAGCCGATCGAACATTTCCTGAATCCGGACAACGACTGGGCCGACATCGAGCGCTGCTACCTCGCGGGACGGCCGGAAATCGTCTACATCGACAACTTCCTGTCTCCCGCGGCGCTGGCGGAGTTCCGCCGGTTCTGCCTCGTCTCCACTTTCTGGAAAACCGAATACACCAACCAGTACCTGGGGACGTTCTTCGACACCGGCTTCATCAGCCCCCTGCAGATGGAAATCGGGCTGGACCTGCGGCGCCGCATGCCCGGCATTTTCGGCGGCCAAACGCTGGAGGAGACCTGGGCGTTCAAATACGACTCGGCCATGGACAAGGGCATCGGCGTCCATGCCGATTTCGCCAAGGTGAACCTGAACTTCTGGCTAACGCCCGACGAAGCCAACCTTGACCCGGCCTGCGGCGGGCTGGTGGTGTACGACGTGCCGTCGCCGGCCGACTGGTCGCCGGCCGACTACAACGCCAACCCCGCCAAGATGTACGCCTACCTCAAGGAGAACGGCGCCAAGTCGGTGACCGTGCCCTATCGCTGCAACCGCGCCGTGCTGTTCAACTCCGCGCTCTTTCACGAAACGGACACCATCCGCTTCAAGGAAGGCTATGAGAACCGCCGCATCAACGTCACCTACCTGTTCGGCAAGACGCTGCAACTGGATGCGCGCTAGACGTTCCCGATCAACCATCGATCTTTCATGACGACTGACACAGCGGACGGTCGTGAAGGCCTGCTCCGGCAACTGCGGACGGCGCTGGGTGAACCCGCGGTGCTGACGGCGGATGCGGACGTCGCGCCCTATGCACAGGATCATCGGCGGCGCTACCAGGGGCGGCCGCTGGCGGTGGTCCGCCCCGCCGATGCCGCGCAGGTGGCGGCGGTGGTGGAGCTATGCGCACGAAGCGGCACCGGCATCGTGCCCCAGTCGGGCAACACCGGCCTGTCGGGCGGCGCCACGCCCGACGCCGGTGGAGGGCAGGTGATCCTCTCCCTGTCGCGCCTCAACCGCATCCGCGCCGTGGACGTGGTCAACAACACGCTCACGGCCGAGGCCGGCTGCGTGCTGGCGAACGTGCAGCAGGCGGCCGAAGCGGCGGACCGCTACTTTCCCCTGAGCCTTGCCTCGGAGGGCAGTTGCGAGATCGGCGGCAATCTTTCGACCAATGCCGGCGGGACGGCCGTGCTGCGTTACGGCAACATGCGCGAGCTGGCGCTGGGGCTGGAGGTGGTGCTGCCGTCGGGCGAAATCTGGAACGGCTTGCGCGGCCTGCGCAAGGACAACACCGGCTACGACCTGAAGCAACTGTTCATTGGGGCGGAAGGAACATTGGGAATCATCACGGCGGCGGTGCTGAAGGTTTTTCCCAGACCGCGATCGAGCGCCACGGCCGTTGCCGCCTTAAACTCACCGCGCGATGCAATGCAATTGCTGGGGACATTGCAATCTGCTTGCGGCGAAAGACTCACCGCCTTCGAATTGTTCTCCGAGGCCTGCCTCCAACTGGTGCTCAAGCACTACCCGGCGTGCCGCAGACCGTTCGGGCAAGTCTCGCCTCAGTATGTGCTGGTCGAATTGACCGACACGCAGGAGCAGAACGTTGTAGTGCCGCTGCTTGAGCAGGTGCTTGGCGAGGCGCTGGAGAAAAGCTTGATCACTGATGCGGCGACGGCCGCTTCGCTGGCCCAGGCGCGCGACTTCTGGGCGTTGCGCGAAAACATATCCGAAGCGCAGGCTGCAGAAGGGTTGAACATAAAACACGACTTGGCATTACCTATTTCATCCATCGCAGACTTCATCGAAGCAACAGAAAGTACGTTGATGAACCTTGTGCCAGGGGTGCGGCTCATCGTGTTTGGGCACCTCGGTGACGGCAACCTGCATTACAACGTACAACAACCGATCGGACAGAACCGGCAGGCTTTCCTTGGCCGTGAGGGCGAAGTGAACAAGGTTGTTTACGACCAGGTGGCGCGCTTCGGCGGCTCCATCAGCGCGGAACACGGACTAGGGCAGCTAAAAAGAGAAACGATCAAGGGTTACAAGTCCGCACTGGAGCTGGAGATGATGCGGAAGATAAAAGCGGCGCTCGACCCGAAGGGCATCATGAACCCGGGGAAAGTACTCTGAGTTCTTAGCTAGGGTTGTTTGACGTTGCCCTCACCCCAACCCCTCTCCCGGGGGAGAGGGGCTAAATCTCGCTCCGGCCCCAAATCTACCGGCGCGGCAGCGCCGGGCCTCGTTAAAACAGAACCGGCTGGATCGGATAGCTTTCCTTGCACACGTTTGGCCCTGTGGTATATTGGCCGCGGAAAAATCCATTCCATTGACTTAACTGTGACTACTTCTTTTTCGAAAATCATTACCCGCTCCTCCATCGCGGGTTGGCAAAGCTGGCGCCGCTGGCGCACGTAGCTCTTTGCCCGCGCGCCTCCCGGCGCGCCCCTCCTGCAGCAACTGATTTTCGAGATCTTCCGGAGTTGTCATGACTGAAGCAGAATTCAAGCAGCTGGCCGCGCGCGGCTTCAACCGCATTCCGGTGGTGGTCGAGACCTTCGCCGACCTGGACACGCCGCTGTCGGCTTACCTCAAACTGGCCCACCAGCCCTACAGCTACCTGCTGGAATCGGTGGTAGGGGGCGAGCGCTTCGGGCGCTATTCCTTTATCGGCCTGCCGGCGCGCACCCGCATCGTGGTGCGCGGCACCGCGGTGCAGGTGATCCGCGACGGCAAGGTCGTGGAGAGCGAGGATTCCCCCGACCCGCTGGAGTTCATCCGCGCCTACCACAAGCGCTACCGCGCCGCGCCCCTGGCGGGTCTGCCGCGCGGCGCCGGGGGGCTCGTGGGCCTGTTCGGCTATGACACGGTGCGCTACATCGAGTCCAAACTGGCGCGCCGGCCGCCGAAGCGCGACACCCTGGGCACGCCCGACATCGTGCTGCTGCAGTCCGAGGAAATCGCGATTTTCGACAACCTCGCGGGCAAGCTGTATTTCATCGTCTATGCCGACCCCGGCGAGGCGGACGCCTTTGACCGCGCACGCGAGCGCTTGTCGCAATTGCAGGCCGGGTTGCGCCTGCCCTTCCAGGTCCCGGCGCACGGCGCGAGCAGCGCCGACGAGCCGCGCTCGGGCATCGGCGAGCAGGCCTTTCTCGCCGCGGTGGCGCGCTCCAAGCAGTACATTTTCGACGGCGACATCATGCAGGTGCAGATTTCGCAGCGCCTGTCGCGCCGCTACGACGGCGAGCCGCTGGCGCTGTACCGCGCGCTGCGCACACTCAATCCCTCGCCGTACATGTTCTATTTCGACTTCGGCGACTTCCACGTGGTGGGGGCGTCGCCCGAGATCCTGGTGCGCCTGGAAGGAGGCAAGGTGACGCTGCGGCCCATCGCCGGCACGCGGCGCCGCGGCGCGACGCCCGAGGAGGACCAGGCGCTGGCCGCCGAGCTGCTGGCCGACCCCAAGGAGCGCGCCGAGCACGTGATGCTGATCGACCTAGGCCG
>DATNCF010000494.1:0-4832 GCA_035571675.1 Burkholderiales bacterium
CACTTGTCGTACAGTTCGGGGAAGCGCCGCGCGGGATCGTACTTGTCCTTCAGCGCCCGGTAGGCTTGCCCGCCGTAGGCGGAGTGAAACTCCTCGGGCGTGAAATAGCTGGCCGAGTACAGAGACTTGATGCCGCCCAAGCGGCTCACCTCGCGCTCGATCAGCCGGTTGTAGTGCCCGGGCTCCTTGGGAGTGGGCTTGTGCAGCACATCCCAGAAGCCGAAATTCACGTACAGCTTGCCCGAAGGCACGGGATAAAGCGGGAAGCGCGGCCCGGCCCCGCTCGACAGCGGGCACAGCCACACCGGCTCCAGGCCGATTTCGCGCTGAAAAAACTCCAGGAAGGCCGGCGCGTTTTCGATGGGAATGTCCACGTCCTGGATCACCGACTCGAAGTGGCCGCCGCGCAGCCTGTCGATGACCTTGGTCCAGCCGTGGCGGCTGTTCCAGCGCATGATGCGCTGGTAGGTGCGCGAGCCCAGGCGCGCCCTGCCGTACAGACGGCGGATGAGCGGATTCTGCGCGCCCACGTTCCTTGAGCACCAGAACCAGTCGGTGTCCCAGCGCCAGATGAAATCCGCCACCGCCAGGTAGTCGAGCTCCTTCTCGCGCAACGAGCGGTAGTAGATGTGCTCGTAGCCGTAGTCGCTGGTGAAGGGGGCGCGTTGCACGAAGCGGCATGTGTTCAGCACCAGTTCGCCCGGCCGGAACGCCACCGCATCGACGAAATCCGCGCCGCGCGGATCGCAGGCCTGCTGCAGCGCCTCGAAGAACTTCCCCGCGTCGGCGTAGCGCTGGTGGCGCAGCTCCACATAGGGCAGCACCGGCACCGCGCGCGCGCGCAGCTTGAGCGCATAGCCCAGAGTGCCGTAGGAATTGGGCATGCCGTGGAACAGGTCGGCGTGCTCGTTGTCCGGCGTGCAGGCCAGCACGCGGCCGTCGCCGGTGAGCACGTCCATTCCGAGCAGGGTTTCGTGCACCAGGCCGTACTTGAACGACGAGGCCTCGATGCCCACGCCGGCCGCGGCGCCGCCCAGCGTGATGGTCTTCAGCTCCGGCACCACCGCCGGCATGAGGCCATGCGCCAGGGCTGCCGCCGTCAGGTCCTCATAGGTGACCATGCCTTCGGACTCTATCCAGCCCTCGGCGGCGTTCACTTCCAGCACCTGGGTGAAGCCGCTGATGTCCAGCCTCTTCTTGCCCGTCTCGCTGCGGTCGCGGAACAGGTTCGAAGTCTGCTTGGCGAGCCCGAGCTTTCCGCCCGAGGCCGCGGCTTGCCGGAACGCCGCCAGCGCCCGGTCCCGCCGCGCCGCATGCGCGGCGTGGCGCTCGATGCTGTTCATTGGGGCGCTGTCGCCGCGTATCGCCGCTGCCGGCCGGCTGGAGGTGGCCTGGTCCGGCATTGCAGACCCGTCTAGGCCTTCTCGGACGCTTTCTCGATGGCCTGTTCGGCCATTTTTCCGGCGCGGTCGAGCGCGGCCTGGTCCGCGTCGGCCAGGTTGGCCAGGTCGTCGCGGTACAGATGGGCTCGGCTCATGGGGTAGTTGTCGCGCTTGATGTTGCCCTTGCTGAACACGATCTGGAACAGGTGGGTGCGCTCGGCCGGCGAGCGGAACATCTCGGCGCAGGCGATGAGGTAGGTGCGCCAGATGCGGCGGAAGCGCTCGTCGAATTTCTTCGGGTCGAGCGCGTGGATGATCTCCCAGTTGCGGTCGAAGCGCGCCGACCACTCGTCCAGGGTCAGCGCGTAATGGCGGCGCAGGTTCTCGATGTCCACCACCTCCAGGCCATAGTCTTCCATGGCCACGATGGTCTCAGCCAGGCTGGGTATCCAGCCGCCGGGGAACACGTGCTGGCGAATGAAGTACTCGGTGTCGCGCACGCCCACGTGGCCGATGAAATGCAGCATGCCGAGGCCCCCCGGCTTGAGCATGTCGGCGTGGGCCTTGACCACCGAACGCAGCTGGTCGCGCCCGGCGTGCTCGAGCGTGCCGATGGACGCCACCTTGTCGTACTGTCCCACCGGATCGCGGAAGTCGGCCTCGACCACGTTGAGCTGGTTCGACAGCCCGCGGCGCCGTATCTCGCCGTCCAGCCACACCACCTGCTCGGTGGTGTTGTTGAGGCCCGTGACGCGCGCGCCGTGGTGCTCGGCGGCGTGCCACATGAAGCCGCCGAAGCCGCTGCCCACGTCGATGACGGTTTCACCGGGCTTCAACTGGATTTTGCGGCACACGTGCTCCACCTTGTTCCGCTGGGCCTCTTCCAGCGTGCGCGTGCCCTCTTTCCAGTACCCGCAGGTGTACATCATGAGCGGGTCGTCCAGCCACAGCCTGTAGAACTCGGCGCCCAGGCCATAGTGCGCGCGGGCGTTGGCCTTGGCTTGCGCGCGCGAGGCATTGGAGTACCGGAACTCGTGCCAGCGGTTGCGCACGTTCACCAGCGGGCTGACCTTGTTGAAGCCGCCGCCCGACATGCCGGCGCGGAAGGCCATGCGCAGGTCGCCCTCCACGTCGATGTCGCCCTTGAAGTAGGCCTCCAGCATGCCGATGTGGCCAAAGGCGGCGATGGCCCACTCCACCGACTTGGCCTTGAAGTTGATGGCAAAGGCCGGGTCGCCGTCTCGGTTCCGGTAGCGTGTTCCGTCGGAGAAACGGGCCTCGAAAGGAAAGGGAACGCTGGCGCCCATCTGCCCCAGCGCAGTGGCAACGATGGATTTCATGCTTTTTAGGCTACCGCGAAAACCGGATTATGACAACGGGTATCAGAGTCCATTTAAACATACACCCGGCGCCGTTGCGCACCCGGGAGACACTGCGGTCCCCTGCTTCGGGGCCTGCGTCCATCGGTGCCGAAAAAAGCTTGGCCGCATTTGACGCATGTTGAAGGGCCGCCGGGACTTCATCTCGAACTGAACATGCCCGGCGGCGGGATCACCGGCTCCAGCACGGGCTTGACCTTGGGCGGCTCGCGGAACACCAGTTCGGGCTCCGCGGATGGCGGCTTGCGGGCCGCTATTTTCGCCGGCTCCGGTTTGCCCGGCTTGGCGAGCTTGCGGTTGGATTTTGGGTGCCGCCGATCCGCGGCCCGATCGCGTCCATGATCGCGGTCGCTGGAGAAGCGGCCATTGGAATTGGCGGCGGCGGCCGAATGCGCCGCCGGTCCCACCGGGTGCGCGGGCGCGCCATGTGCGGTTCCACCTCCATCGCCGCGCGCCAGCGCCAAGGGAGCGGCGGCACACAGCGAGACGAACAGCAGGGGCAGCATAGGTCGCTTCATGGAGATCTCCTCGTTGGGTCACAAGGAGCACTGTGCAGCCGCAGTGTCACCGGCGAACGCTACGCACCGGCCGAACCCTTGCGACATTCGGGGCATGGGCAAAGCCCCAAACCGTCGCCTGCCGGCGACAGTGCCCGCGAGATCTCTCTATATTTTCAACCTCGGCAGGCGGCTGGCCACGTACACACCGAGCGCCGCCGCCGCGGCAGCGCTGAAGAAGGCCATGTGAAAGGCGCGCATCACTTCGGCGTCACCGGCAGCGGTTTCCGGCCCCGGTGCCACAGCGGCCACTTGGGACAAATCGATGTCCGGCATCAGGCTATAGATCAATGCGCCCGTCAAAGCCGTTCCCAGCGCCGCGCCCATCGTGCGCGACAGTGTGGTAAGCGCGGTTGCGGCGCCCAGGTTCTCGCGTCCGGCCAGGGTCTGCACCGTTACCTGCACGACCGGCATGGTGGGGCCAAGCCCCAGTCCGGCCACAAATCCCAGCACCCCCAGCACGCCGAGATGCGGCGGCGCAAAGCCCAGGCCCACGAACGCGGCACAGGACAGCGACTGTCCCGCGATGGGAATGGGCTTGGGATCCCCGCTGCGCCCCAGCCGCCGGCCCGACAAGGTGCCGCCCAGGATGAAGCCCAACAGCACCGGCGTCAGCAGCAGGCCCGAGCGCGCCGCGCCGGTGTGCAGGCCCAGTTGCAAATACACCGGCAGGTAGAACACCAGCGCCAGCAGGCAGGCCGTGGACAGCACCGCCGTGGACAACAGCAGCCGGATCGGCTTGTCCCCAAGCAGGTCCACGGGGAAAAAGGGCGCCACACCCTGCCGCAGCCGGCGCCGCTCCAGGCCCAGCAGCGCCGCCCAACCCAGCACACCGCCGCCCACGAACAACGCCGTGGGCCACGACCACCAGTCGAAGCGGTGGCCGGCCGAAGACAGTCCGAACAGCAACGACGCCGTGCCCACCGCGAACAGCGCCAGGCCGGCCGGATCCGAAATGCCCGGCGCATCCGCGTTCGCCTTGCTGGCGGGCAACTGCATCAACCGCCAGGTGGCGAGCAGACCCAGCGGCAGGTTCACGAAAAACAGCCAGCGCCAACTCGCATGCGCCACCACCAGACCGCCGATCACCGGCCCCAGCATGTTGGCCGCCATGCTGTTCATGGCGAAGTAGCCCTGGTAGCTGGCGCGCTGTCGCGGCGGCACCAGTTCGCCGATGAGGGCGAACGACAGCGACATGAGCCCGCCCGCGCCCAGGCCCTGCAGCACGCGGCCGGCGATGAGCTGGTGCATGGATTGCGACGCGCCGCACACGAGCGACCCCACCACGAACACCGCGAGCGCGGTGACCAGCATGCGCCGCCGGCCGTAGCGGTCGCCCAACCGCCCATACACGGGAATCATCACCGCCGAGGCCAGCATATAGGCCGTGCCGATCCACGACGTGTCGAACAGGTTGTGGAAATCCGCCGCCACCACGGGCGTGGCCGTGGCCAGCAGCGTCTGGTCGATCATGGCCATGAACATGGGCACCATGACCGCGGTGAAGATTTCGA
>DATNCF010000495.1:0-2057 GCA_035571675.1 Burkholderiales bacterium
GGATGGACACGCCGATGGTGCTGCCCACGTTGCGCCAGAACTGCATCTGGCTGCTGCCCACGCCCAGATACTGCTGCGGCAGGGCGTTCATCACGGTCGCGCCGTACAAAGGCATGGTCGCGCCGATGCCGGCGCCGATCAGCACCAGGTCGCGCACCACCTCGGCGCGCGGCGTGGCGGGCACCACGCGCGACAGCAGGTACAGGCCCAGGGTCATGGCCAGCGTGCCGGCCGTGCCCAGGTAGCGGTAGCGTTTCACGTGGCCCATGAGCGGGCCGGTGACGCTGCTGGTGACGATGAGCCCGGCCATGAGCGGCGTGACCAGCAACCCCGAGTCCGTGGCCGGAATGCCCAGCACGCCCTGGTACACCAGCGAGATGTACACAATGGCGCCGAACATTGCGAACGACACGCAGAAGCTGGCCGACACGGCGACGGCGAAAGTACGGTTCTTCCACAGCGCGAAGGGCACCATGGGGTGCTCGGCGCGGGTCTCGATGCGGTAGAACGCCAGCGCCATCACCGCGGCGAAGAGCAGCAGGCCCATCACCAGCGGCGAGCCGAAACCATAGTCGCGCGTGAGCGACAGCGCGATGAGCAGCGGCACCAGTGCCGCGGCCAGCGTGCCCGCGCCTGCGAAATCCACGTCGCGCCACGAGGCGTGATGCGGCTTGGACGGCAGCGCCGCCGCCACGGTGGCGATGGCCAGCGCGCCCACCGGGACGTTGACGTAGAACACCCAGCGCCAGCCCAGCGTGTCGGTGAGGTAGCCCCCCAGCGTCGGGCCCACCACAGACGACAGGCCGAAGATGCCGGTGAACATGCCGGTCATGCGCGCGCGGATGTGCATGGGAAAAATGTCGCCCAGGCTGGCGAACACGCAGGCCATGAGCGTGCCGGCGAACAGGCCCTGCAGGCCGCGAAAGGCGATCAACTCGCCCATGCCGCGCGACTGGCCGCACAGCACCGAAGCGCCGACCAATCCCGCCATGCCGATCAGCAACAGCGGCTTGCGCCCGAACAGGTCACCGAGCTTGCCCGAGATGGGCGTCATGGTGGTGGAGGTGACCAGGTACGCCGTCACCACCCAGGCGAAGTGCTCCAGCCCGTTGAACTCGGACACGATGCGAGGCATGGCATTGCCGACGATGCTCTGGTCAAGCGAAGCAAGAAAGAGGGCAAGGCCGATGCCGACGGTGGCAAAAGCTTTTCGATGAGGGCTGAGCTCGTGTTCCATGGGTTTAGCCCCTTCCAGTTGCGAGGAAGGGAGGAGGACGTCGGCAGGCCGGCAGTTTAACGCGAGCCAGGGCCGCGCCCCGGGGCCTGCTGGTCCACGCACCGCATCGAGCACATTGATCGATGTGGTCGGCCACGCGTGAGAAGAATCTGGAGAACGCAAGCTCGGAAGGCTTATTCCTTAGCGAGTTGTGCTTTAGCTTTTCCCGAGGCTCCCCGCTTCGCGGGGAGGATTTTGATGCTCGCTCCGTCGGTCCGTCCATGCGGGTTTTGCCAAACCCTTCCCGCGGAGCGGGAAGCCACGTGCTCAATCACGGTCGGTAACTCGTTGAGATTAAATCATAAATATGCCCTGCTCGACCGTTCTTGACATATACGAACGTTCGTACTATTGTCTGTTCATGGACGGAAACACCGACACCAAGGCAGCCACGAAGGGCGAGCGCACCCGCGCTTTCATCCTGGACCACGCCACGGCCATCGCCAGTCGCCTCGGTCTGGAAGGTCTCACCATCGGTTCGCTGGCCGAGGCCACGGGTATGTCCAAGTCCGGCCTGTTCGCCCACTTCGGCTCGCGCGAGGAATTGCAGCTCGCGGTGCTGGAAGACGCCGCGCAGCGCTTCGCCGACGTGGTCGCGCAGCCCTCGTTCAAGGTGCCGCGCGGCCTGCCGCGCCTGCGCGCCATGTTCGAGTTCTGGCTGAACTGGAGCGAGCACGCCGGCCTCGGCGGCGGTTGTCCCATCCTGGCCGCGTCTTTCGAATACGACGACCGGCCCGGCCGCATACGCGACACCGTGGCCGCGCTGCAGCGCCTGGGCGTG
>DATNCF010000496.1:0-2850 GCA_035571675.1 Burkholderiales bacterium
GCCCCAGTTGGGCAGTTGGTACGACACCCGGTCGCCGGGTTTGAGCCCGTGGCGCCTGAGCGCGGAGGCGAGTTTTCGCGCCTGCCGGTGGACCTCACCGGCGCGCATCATCCTGTCACCGTCCACCACCAGCACCCGCTCGGGATCTTTCGCGGCGATGGCCGCCGCTTCATCGGCCATGGTCCGGTCGCGCCACTGGCCCTCCTGCTTCAGGCGCGCGGCGCGCTGATCGTCCCACCTTACCGACCAGCCGCTAGGATCCTTGCGATAGCCAGGCATATCCCCCCCTCATTGACGCGATGAGCTCAACAACTCGTCCCGCAGCAACCGCTTCATCACCTTGCCGTTGGCGTTGCGAGGCAGCGGGTGGTCCAGCAGGCTGAACGTCTCGGGCACCTTGTAGTCGGACAGCTTTTCAGAACAAAAGGACTGCAGCTGCGCGGCGGTCAACGCTTGACCGCGCAGCGCCACGAAGGCGTGCACCCGCTCGCCCAGCACCGGGCAGGGTTTCGCCACCACCGCGCTTTCCAGCACGCCCGGGTGTTCGCTCAGGACGCTTTCGACTTCGGCCGAATAGATTTTGTAGCCGCCGCGGTTGATCATGTCCTTCTTGCGGTCGTGGACGCGCACGAAACCCTCGGCGTCGATGGACCCCAGGTCGCCGGAATGCCAGAAGCCGCCGGTGAACTCGGCCGCGGTGGCGGCCGGATTGTCCCAGTAGCCCTTGACCACGCCGGGGCCGCCGATCCAGAGTTCGCCCGTTTCGCCCGCGGCCGCCTCGCGGCCGTCTTCACCCATGACCAGGATTTCCGCGCCCGGCGCGACCAGGCCCACCGAGTCGCGATGCTCCGCCGTCAGCTCGGGCGGCATGAGGGTGACGCCGGCCGCCGTTTCAGTGGCGCCGTAAATGTTGATGAGGCCGAGGCCGGGCGCCGCCTCGGCCAGCCGCGCGATCGTGGCGGCCGGCATGGGCGCGCCGCCATACCCGCCGACGCGCCAGGCCGACAAATCCAGCCGCTCGAAATCGGCCTGCAGCAGGCACAGGTTGTACATGGCCGGCACCAGCACGGTGTGGGTCATGCGCTCGGCCGCCGCCAGGGCCAGGAAGGCGCGCGCATCGAACGCCGGCATGATGACCAGGCAGCCGGCGCAGGCCGTCACGGCGCCGATCAGCGCCGTGAGGCCGGTGGTGTGGCTCATGGGCACGCAGATGATGGAGCGGTCGCGTTCGTCGAGCTGCATGCAATGCCGGTACACCAGCGCGCCGTGCACCACGTTCAGGTGGGTCTGCATGGCGCCCTTGGGAGCACCCGTGGTGCCCGAGGTGTAAAGGATGTCGGCCACATCCTCCTCGCCCACGGCGGCGGGTTCTGCATGCGGCCCCTGTTCGCGCAGCGCATCGAAGGCCTCCGATTCCCGCACGCCGGCACCCACGGCAAAGCGCCATTTCAGTGCCGGCGCCTCACCGGGTTGCGGCAGCCGGTCGGCGAGCTCGGCGCCGTGAATGATGCCGACCGCGCCGCAGTGGGCAAGCACATGCGCCAACTCCGGCTTGGCCATGCGGGTGCTGACGGGCACGAACACGACGCCGAGTCGCACCAGGGCGAACAGCGATTCGACGAACTGCACGCAGTTGCCCAGCAGCAGCACGACCCGGTCGCCGCGCCCGATCCCGCGCCGCCGCAGTCCGGTGGCGATGGCCGCCGCCCGGTCATGCAACTCGCGCCACGTCAGCCGAAGCTCTCCGTCCACGAGGGCATCGCCCGATGCGTTGCGCTCCACGGCGGACGCCAGCAGGGCGTGGACGCTGGACGGACGCCGCGCGAAGCAGCGCACCACCCTGTCGCCGTAGTGCGCCTCGGCGCGAAACGCGACACGCGACGCAAAATCGCGGCTGTTCCAGGATGCCAAGGGAAAGCCTCCGAAACCGTGGCCGATGACGCTGCGCTGACGCCGGACGTGGCTTAGCGCTTCAGCATCCGGCGCGGGCCATCAGTCCATCCTCCCGCCGCACATCCGGGCGGGGCACCAAGTACACCGACTCGGCCCCGAACAGAAAATGGCTGGTGGTGCTGGGGCTGAGCTTGCCGCTGACCGCGCTTACCTTGCCGCCCTGCTGCTCGATCCACCGCGCCAGCGTTGGTCCGTCCACGGAGCGGGTGGCTTCGACGGCGGCCTTGAGCAGGTATACGCCGTCATACATGAACGACATGGCGTACACATTCATTTTGTCGTAATTCTCCGGCTCCAACGCCTTGACTCGCGCCAAGAGCGCGGCGAAATCGGATTTCCCCACGGGATCGCTTGGGCAGTAGGTAAACGCCTTGAAAGTCATGCCGGTCACGCGCCCCGACTTGAATACGTCGGGCCCCGCCGTTTTCGTGACCGAATTGGCCAGCACCGCGGCCACCGAACTGACCACGGGAATTTTCCAACCCATTTCATCCAGGGTCTTGAAAATCAGGCCGCCGTCTTCGCCGGTGCCGCTTTGCTGGATGATGGCGTCGGGATTGCCCTTCCTCAGAGCCAGTATCTGGGGCGTGACATCGCTGGCCCTGAACTCGTGTTCCGATTCGGCGGTCAGGGTCAGCCCGCGGGCCGCGATGTATTTCTTGTAGTCGGCCACGACGCCCTTTGACTGGGCGCTGTTGTCAGCCAGGATGGCCACGCGCTTTGCCTTCAGCTTGTCGGCGGCAAAATCGATCATGGCCTTGGCGTAGCCGTCGGAGCTGAAATAGTCGGAGAATCCGTAGGGGGCGATCTGCGGCGTGAAGGCGGACGAGCCGGAATTGATGACCGAGGCGATTTTCGCCTCGTTATAGATGGGCATCACCGCCAGCACGTTGGTCG
>DATNCF010000497.1:0-5335 GCA_035571675.1 Burkholderiales bacterium
CCGAAGCGGCCACGCCGAACAACCGGATGGCCAGCCCCGAGGGCGCCGCGCCCTGCGGCGCATTTCCGAACAGGGCGTTCGCCGCCGCGCTTTCGGCGTTCACCGCTTCGCCGAGGTCCGTGGCGGGTAAGGTCTGCCCGCGCGGCGCCAGCCACATCCAGGTCCAGTAGGCGAGCACGAGGCCCAGCAGCGCGGCAGCGCCGAAGGTCGCCGCCGCCACCACTGCCGTTTGCGCCCGCCTGGGCTGGTCGACTTCGATCATGGTCCTCTAACAAGGCGACGGCGCGCGTGGTGGCCGCGAATGAGTCGGGAAGGGATAGTATGTTATATTTTCGAAGTCGAGAATGCCGAATAATCCTCGAATCCATTCTGGCACGCACCCTGCGTTCATCCCCCGTATTCAGGTCTTGAAATCGGCCCCCAGCATGGGCAGGGAGCGCGCCATCGAAGCCTTCGCCCCGGCGAGAGCCCGAATGCTGGCAAAAGCCGGCCCCACAAGCGCCGTGGCTCGCGCGCTCGGCTTCACCCTTCTCGAAATCATGATCGTGGTGGTCATCATCGGCATTCTGGCCGCGCTGGTGGTGCCCAAGATCATCAGCCGTCCCGACGAGGCGCGCATCGTGGCGGCCAGGCAGGACATCGCCAGCCTCATGCAGGCGCTCAAGCTGTATCGGCTGGACAACCAGCGCTATCCCAGCACCGAGCAGGGCCTGCAGGCGCTGGTGGCCAAACCCGCCACCAATCCCGTGCCGCCCAACTGGAAGGCCGGCGGCTACATCGAACGCCTCCCGCGCGACCCTTGGCGCAATGCCTACCAGTACCTCAACCCGGGCGTGCACGGCGAAATCGACGTGTTCAGCTACGGCGCCGACGGCGCGCCGGGCGGCGAAGGCAACGACGCCGACATTGGCTCCTGGGATCTCTGAGGCCTATGCGCCCGAACCGCCGGCGCGGCCGCGGCTTCACGCTGATCGAAATGCTGGTGGTGGTGCTGGTCATGGGCCTGCTGGTGGGACTGGTGGCCGCCGCCACACGTCCCGTTGGCCGCGACTCGCTCCGGACCGAAGCCGAGCGCCTGGCGCAGTTGCTCGACCTGGCCGGCGAAGAGGCGCGCTTGGGCGGCAAGCCCGTGGCCTGGACATCGGACGGCCAGACTTACCATTTCTGGCGCTGGCGCAACGGCACGGGCTGGACGGAAATCCGCGACGACCCGCTGCACGCGCGCCGCCTGCCTGACGACATGTCGATCCCGGAGCTGCGCGTCGAAGGCGGCCGGCGCGGCGACGCCATGCGCATCGAGTTCAGTCCCTACGGCGCGCAGCCCGCCTATGGCGTCGCCCTGGCGCTGGGTGGTGAGCGCCGCACCATCCTGGGCTCGCCCATGGGCGAGGTCAGCATCGCATCCGTGCCCGCGGCGTCGGCGGCCGAGTCATCTGCGTCGGGCGCATTTCCGTCCGGCGCATTTTCGTCCGGCCGGCCGGCACCCGCAGCGAGATAGCATGCGCGATGCCTTCGGCACGCAGCGGCACCGGCAGGAACGCGCCTTCACCCTGATCGAGGTATTGGTCGCGCTCGCCATCGTCTCCATCGGCCTGCTCGCGGCGCTGCGCGCCGCCGGACAGGGCGCCGACAGCGCCGCCGATCTGCGCGCACGGCTGCTCGCCGGCTGGGTGGCTCAAAATCGCCTGGCCGAACACCGCGCGCGCGGCGACTGGCTCGATCTGGGCATCCAGCGCGGCACGGCGCGCGAAGGCGGTTTCGACTTCGAGTGGCGAGAAGAAATCATTGCCACGCCCAATCCCCAGTTTCGGCGCCTGGACGTCTTCGTGTATGCCACAACCGGCGGTACGGCTGCGCGCTCTGCCGAAGGCTTGGCTGCTCGATCCGGTGAGGGTGCGGGCAATGGCGCAAGTGACAGGGCGGCTGCTCGCTCTGGTGACGGGGCGGCTGCTCGCCTTAGCGGCTTCCTGGTGCAGGCATCCAGGGGGGTACCGTGATGGCGCGTCGCGAGCCGGGGGGCTTCACGCTGGTGGAACTGCTCGCGGCCCTGCTCATTCTGTCGCTGCTGGCGCTCATGTCTTATCGCTCGCTGGGGGCCGTGCTCGACACGCGCGAGCACTTGCGGGATGAAGCCGCCAAGTGGCGCCGCGTGGAAGCTTTCTTTGCGCGCTTTGAAAGCGACCTGCGCCTGGCCGCGCCGCGACCCGCCCGGGCCGCTGCCGCTGCCGTCGGCGCCGCCGCCGCCGATGCCGTGCCGCTGCCGGCCTGGCGCGGTGGCGCGGACACGCGCGGGTCATACGCCGAGTTCAGCCGCTTCGGCGCAGCCGAGGACGTGGATTTGCCGCGGCGGGTGGCCTATCGCCTGAATGAACGCCACGAGGTCGAACTGTGGCTTTGGCCGGCCGCCGATGCCGCGCCGGAGACCCCCCCCAGCCGCTACACGGCGCTAGCCGGCGTGGGCCGCTTCGAAGTGCAATACCTCAATGCCGCCCTGGTCTGGACCGATGCCTGGCCTGGTAGCGCTGCGGATGCGCCCCTGCCGCGCGCCTTGCGCGTGCGCGTGCTGCTGGACACGGGCGAGGACATCGTGCGCATGTTCGCCGTCGCGGCATGAAGACACCGGAAAAATGAAGCCGGCTCGGCTTGTCCAGCGCGGCGTGGCGGTGGTGCTCGCCATGGGCACGGTAGCCCTGGCGACCATGGCCGCGGTGGCCATTCTCGCCAGCCAGGCAAGCTGGGCGCGCAGAACCGAACTGACCGCCAGCCACGCCCAGGCCCTCGCCCTCGCCCAGGCGGCCGTGGACTGGGCAAGGGCCGTGCTCTCCGACGACCGCCGCGCCAGCAACGTCGACCACCTGGGCGAGCCCTGGGCGGTGCGCCTGGCGCCGGTGCCCATCGAGGAAGGCGCGGTGAAGGGCTCGCTATCGGGCTACCTCGAGGACCAGCAGGGACGTTTCAACCTCAACAACCTGGCGGCCAACTGCAAGGTGGACAGCGCGCAACTCGCCCATTTCCGCCGCCTGCTCGCCGTCCTGGGTTTTTCCTCCGCCGACGGCGCGCGCCTGGCCGACGCACTGTGCGACTGGCTGGATGCCGACGGCGAGCCGCGACCCAACGGCGCGGAGGACGATTATTATCGCGCCATGGAACCGCCCTACCTGGCCGCCAACCGGCCCCTCACCGACCTCGGCGAACTTGCCCTGGTGCGCGGCTTCGATGCCGGCGCGCGAGCCCGCCTGCGGCCCTTCGTTTCCTCTCTCCCCAGGGCCACGCCGGTGAACGTCAACACCGCGCCGCCCGAAGTGCTCGCGGCGGTGGTCGACGGGCTGGACCTCGAAGCCGCCCGCATCCTGGTGACCCAGCGGGAACGCGTGTACTTTCGCGACGGCAACGAATTCACGCGCGCCCTGCCCAGGGGCGCCAGCGCCGCGGCCGGCGACGTCAGCGTGGCGAGCGACTATTTCAGCGTGACCGTGCACGTGGACATCGGCGACGCCGAGGCCTCGGGGACGGCGCTGCTGGCGCGCCCCACGGCGGGCTGGCCCACCGTGGTGTGGGAAAAAATGCGATGAGCGTGCTGCGCATCCGCGCGCCGCTGGCGCGCCCGCCGTCATCCTGCGCGTGGACGCTGATTGCCGAGGGGCGCGAAGCGACCGACGGTGACGGCCCCGTGGGCACCCTGCCCCGGCACGCCGACCGCGTGCAACTGGTCATACCGGCGAACGACGTGCTGATCACGCGCGCGCGCCTGCCGGCGGGCGCACGGCCGCGCGGCGCCGCTCTGGCCTACGCCATTGAGGACCGCATTGCGGCCGACCCGGACGCCAGCGAAGTGCTGTGGCTGGGCGAAGCCCCAGTCATGGAAGGCGGCGCCGCAGATTCAGGGCCCGGCGCACCCGTTGTGACGGCCGCCGCCCATGCGGTCGTCGCCGCGCTGGACCGCCAGGGCCTGGCGCACTGGCGCGAGGCCCTGGCCAGGGCGGACTTCGGCGCCTACGAACTGCACAGCGAGATATTGTTGTTGCCCTGGACCCCCGGCACCTGGACCCTGGCCTGGGATGGCCGCGAAGGTGTGCTGCGCACCGGTGCCCTGGAAGGCGCCGCCACGGACCAGGGCGACCGCGCCACCGCGCCGCTCGCGCTGCGGTTGGCGCTGGCGAAGGTGGGGGAGCGGCCCGCGCGCATCATGGTGTACACCACATCCGACGCAGCACCGGATCTGGCCGCATGGCAGTCGCAGCTGGGATTGCCGCTGCAGCTCGCCGGCCATTGGGACTGGCGCAAGGCCCCCACCGACGCCGGACCCGCCTTGGCCACGGAGCGCCGGCGCTGGCTGGGCTTTGCCGGCTCCCTGCCCCGGCTGCGCGCCGCAGCGTGGTTGGCTGGCGTCGCCCTGGCCCTGCACGCGCTGTTCGCCGGGCTGAACTGGGCGGTCTTGGCTGTTGAACAGCGCAATCTGCGCCAAGGCATGGAAGCGCGCTTTCGCACCGAGTTTCCCGACGCCGTGGCCGTGGTGGACCCCGCGCTGCAAATGCGCCGCAAACTGGCCGAAGCGCGCCACGCGGCGGGACAACCGGACGGCGGCGACTTCCTGCCCATGATCGACAAAGTGGCTCAGGCCGCGGCGGGCCTGCCCCCCGGGAGTTTGCGCGCGCTTAGTTTCGAAAATGGGCGCATGAACCTGGAACTGCCGGCCATGGACCAGGCGGGCCTGCAACGGCTGAGGTCGGCACTGCGCGACCGGGGCCTGGGCGTTGATACTCCATCCCCGCGCGCCGGGGTGGCAGCAGCGCCTGTCATCACCGTTCGGGCGCTGTGATCTTGAAAGCGCCCGGCTCCATGAGGTCCGTTTAATGGCCACACGTTCGCCGCGCGAGCGCAAAGCGTTGATGCTGCTGGGCTGCGCTCTGGCGGTGGCGCTGTACGCCGTGTTCGCGATCTACGCACAACAAGCCGGGACACAATTGCGCGCCAGGGTGGCGGCCTTGCGCGTCCACGCCGCCACGCTGGAACAGCAGGCTGCCGAATACGGACGCCTGCGCGCCCAGTCCGCGCCCCAGGCGCCAGGCGGAGACTTGCGTGTGCAGGTGCAGGCGCAGACCGAGGCCGCGGGGCTGGCCCGCGCCCTGACGCGGCTGGACCCGGCCGGCGCCAACCAGGTGCAGTTCGCCTTCGGGGCCGTGTCCTTCTCGGACTGGCTGGCTTGGCAAAAACGCCTGGAGGCCTTGTCCATCCGCGTTGACAACTGCCGCATCGAAGCCCTGTCCACCCCTGGGCTGGTCAGCGTCTCGGGCAGCCTCGGCCGGCCGGCCGGCGCTTAGTGCCGCGCTTATTG
>DATNCF010000498.1:0-9129 GCA_035571675.1 Burkholderiales bacterium
CGATTTCGCCACGCTCACCGAACTGGGCCGCCGCTTCGGCTTCGAAGTCGAGTCCATGCCCACGGTCATGCGCTCGGGCGCGCGCGTGTCCAGTTCTGCCGTGCGCGAGGCGCTGGCCGCCGGTGATCTCGCGCGGGCGCAAATCTTTCTTGGCCGCCACTACAGCATCAGCGGCCGCGTGCTGCACGGCGACAAGCTGGGCCGGCAACTGGGGTTCCCCACGGCCAACGTGCAACTCGAGCACAACCGCCCGCCGCTGACCGGCATTTTCGCGGTGTGGTTCCATTGCGGCGAAGGCACGGCCGGCGCCAGGGTGTACCCGGGGGTAGCGAGCCTGGGCAAGCGGCCCACGGTGAAGGCGGCCGACGCGCATCCGGTGCTGGAAGTGCACGTATTCGATTTTTCCGGTGACCTGTACGGCCAGCATGCGCGCGCGGAATTCGTGCACAAGCTGCGCGACGAGGAAAAGTACCCCGACCTCGAGACGCTGAAGGCGCAGATCGCGCGCGATTGCGAGGAAGCCCGCGCGCACCTCGCCGCGGCCGGCTCGCAAAATGAGCCGGTCACCGCGGCGGCCGCCAAGTCGGCCACCCATCCATGATGAAGCATATGACCAAGAACGGTAATGACTGAAAGCACCGACAAGAAAAAGGCGGACTACCGCGGCACGCTCAACCTGCCGGACACGCCTTTCCCCATGCGCGGCGACCTGGCGCGGCGCGAGCCCGAGTGGGTGAAGCAGTGGAACCTGCCCGGCGAGCAAGGCCTGTACCGGCGCATCCGCAAGGCATCGCAAGGCCGGCCGAAATTCGTGCTGCACGACGGTCCGCCCTATGCCAACGGCGCCATCCACCTCGGCCACGCCATCAACAAAATCCTCAAGGACATCATCGTCAAGGCGCGCAATGCCTCGGGCTTCGACGCGGTGTACGTGCCGGGCTGGGACTGCCACGGCATGCCCATCGAGCGCGAAATCGAGAAGCAGCACGGCAAGAACCTGCCGGTGGAGAAGACGCAAAGCCTGGCGCGCGCCTACGCCGCCACGCAGGTCGAGCTGCAGAAAAAGGATTTCCAGCGCCTGGGCGTGATCGGCGACTGGGAGCATCCCTATCTCACCATGGCCCACGGCAACGAGGCCGACGAGATCCGCACCCTGGGCCGCATTTTGGAGCGTGGCTACGTCTACCGCGGCCTGAAGCCGGTGAACTGGTGCTTCGACTGCCAGTCGGCGCTGGCCGAGGCCGAGGTGGAATACGCCGACCGCAAGGACGCGGCCATCGACGTGGGCTTTCCCTTCGCCGAGCCCGACAAAATCGCCAGGGCCTTCGGGTTGTCCAGGCTACCGGAGGCCAAGGGCTGGGCGGTGATCTGGACCACCACGCCCTGGACCATTCCCGCCAACCAGGCGCTGAACGTGCATCCGCAGTACAGCTACGACCTGGTGCAGACATCCAAAGGGCTGCTGATCCTGGCCAGCGACCTGCGCGAGGCCTGCCTGAAGCGCTACGGCCTGGAAGGGACGGTGCTCGCCTCCTGCAAGGGCGAGGCGCTGGATCACATCGCCTTCCGCCATCCTTTTTACGACCGGCTGTCGCCGGTGTACCTGGGCGAATACGTCACGCTGGAAACGGGCACGGGCATCGTCCACTCGGCGCCGGCCTACGGCGTGGAGGACTTCCAGTCCTGCCGTGCCAACGGCGTGAAGAACGACGACATCCTCACGCCGGTGCAGGCCGACGGCCACTACGCCGAATCCCTGCCGTTCTTCGGCGGCCTGATGATCTGGAAGGCCAACCCCGAGGTCGTCAAGAAGCTGGACGAGGTGGGCGCGCTGTTCCACAGCGCCGAGCATGTGCACAGTTACATGCATTGCTGGCGCCACAAGACACCCATCATCTACCGCGCCAGCACGCAGTGGTTCGCGGCCATGGACGAGTCGCCGGGCTACCAGGGCGTGAAACCCGCCGAGAGCCTGCGCGCCACGGCCTTGCGCGGCATCGAGGCCACCAAGTTCTATCCCGAATGGGGCCGCGCGCGCCTGCACGGCATGATCGCCAACCGCCCGGACTGGACGCTGTCGCGCCAGCGCCAGTGGGGCGTACCCATGCCGTTCTTCATCCACAAGGAGACCAGCGAGCTGCATCCGCGCACGCTGGAGTTGCTGGAAGAAGTGGCCAGGCGCGTGGAGCAGGGCGGCATCGAGGCCTGGCAGACGCTCGACCCCAAGGAACTGCTGGGCGCCGACGCCGACCAGTACACCAAGATCAAGGACACGCTGGACGTGTGGTTCGACTCGGGCTCCACGCACCAGACCGTCATGGGTGGTCCCGACGGTGAGCGCACGGGCAAAGGCTCGCATGCCCGCGAGCTGAAGTTCCCCGCCGACCTGTACCTGGAAGGCTCGGACCAGCACCGCGGCTGGTTCCACTCGTCGCTCTTGGTGTCGTGCATGCTGAACGGCGTGCCGCCCTACCAGGGCCTGCTCACCCACGGCTTTTTCGTCGACGGCCAGGGCCGCAAGATGTCCAAGTCGCTGGGCAACACCCTCGCGCCGCAGAAAATCAGCGACAGCCTGGGCGCCGACATCCTGCGCCTGTGGGTGGCCAGCACCGACTATTCGGGTGAACTGTCCATTTCCGACGAAATCCTCAAGCGCGTGGTCGAGTCGTACCGGCGCATCCGCAACACCGTACGGTTTCTTTTGGCCAATACGGCAGACTTCGATATCGGAAAAGATGGCGTGCCGGCTTCCCAGTGGGTCGAGATCGACCGCTACGCCGTGGCCCTGACGTCAGGGCTTCAACGCGAAGTGACCGCGCTTTACGACCGCTACGAATTCCATCTCGCCGTGCAGCGTTTACAGTCGTTTTGTTCCGAGGACCTGGGCGCTTTCTATCTGGACGTGCTGAAGGACCGGCTGTATACCACCGCGGCCACGTCGCAGGCGCGGCGCTCGGCGCAGACGGCCATATGGCACATCGCGCAATCACTGCTGCGCCTGCTCGCGCCCATTTTGTCCTTCACGGCCGAGGAGGCCTGGGGCTACGTGTCGCCGGGTTCGAGCGTGTTCACCCAGACCTGGCATGAGATGCCGGTGGGGGAAGACCAAGCGCTGATCGAGCGATGGTCCCTTGTTCGAGGCGCGCGGAGTGACGTGCAGCGTGAGCTGGAGCAACTGCGAGCGGCCGGCAAGATCGGCTCCTCGCTGCAGGCCAAAGTTGAACTGTACGTCAAGACGCCCAAATTCGAGGCCTTGTCCAACCTGGGCGATGACCTGCGCTTCGTGACGATCACCTCCCAAGCAATCTTGCATAAAGCGGATTCTCCGGGTGAAGAGCGCATCGTCGCGAAGCCCAGCACCGATCCAAAATGTGAGCGCTGCTGGCATTACGTGGCCGATGTGGGGTCGCATGGGGACGCCCCCGGACTGTGCGGCCGCTGCTACGGCAACCTGCACGGCCCGGGCGAGCACCGGCACCACGCTTGAGCGCGGAAGCTATTTCGGGTTCCATGGCAGGGTTGGTTCGCAGACTGCTTCCTTGGCTCGGCTTCGCCTCGCTGATCGTCGGCCTGGATCGCTGGACCAAGCTGGCGGTGGTGGGCGCGCTCCATCCCGGCGAGTCCATGGTGTTCACGCCGTTTTTCAGCCTGGTGCTGTGGTTCAACACCGGGGCGGCTTTCAGCTTCCTGGCCGACGGCGGCGGCTGGCAACGGCTGCTGTTTTCAGGCATTGCCGTGGTAGCCACCGTGGTCATTGTGTGGCTGCTGGCGCGCCATGGCGGGCAGCCGCTGTTCAACACCGGGCTGGCCTTGATTCTTGGCGGTGCCCTGGGCAATTTGTGGGACCGCATCGAGTCGGGGCGCGTGGTGGACTTCCTGCTCTTTCACGCGGGGGAGTATTATTTTCCTGCGTTCAACCTGGCCGACTCGGCCATCACCGTGGGCGCGGGGCTGCTCATTCTCGACGGCCTGCTCGGCCAGCGCCGCGGACGCGACCAAGTAGCCAAATGAATTCCAACACATCCGGAAACATGGAAGTCCTGCTTGCCAATCCCCGCGGCTTTTGCGCCGGCGTGGAACGCGCCATCAGCATCGTGGAGCGTGCCCTCCAACTGTTCGGCGCGCCCATTTACGTGCGCCATGAAGTGGTCCACAACAAATACGTGGTGGACGACCTGCGCGCCAAGGGCGCGATTTTCGTGGAAGAACTCGCCGACGTGCCCGAGGGCAGCACGCTGATCTTCAGCGCCCACGGCGTGCCGAAAAGCGTGCGCAGGGAGGCCGAGGCGCGCGGCCTCAAGGTGTTCGATGCGACCTGTCCGCTGGTGACCAAGGTGCACGTGGAGGTGGCGCGAATGCGCGAGGCCGGGAGGGACATCATCATGATCGGCCACCGCGGCCACCCCGAGGTGGAAGGCACCATGGGACAGGCCGAAGCGGCACCCGGCGCCGAAGAAGAGGCGGAAAGCGTGCCGCAAGGCATGTACCTGGTGGAAACGACCGAGGACGTGGCCCGTCTCGAAGTCAGGGACCCGGCCAAGCTCGCCTACGTGACCCAGACCACGCTGTCCGTGGACGACGCGGCCCAGGTGGTGGCGGCGCTGCAAAAGCGCTTTCCCGACATCGTGGGGCCGAAAAAGGACGACATCTGCTACGCCACCCAGAACCGCCAGGACGCGGTGAAATTCATGACCCCGCACTGCGACGTGGTGGTGGTGGTGGGCTCGCCCAACAGTTCCAACTCCAACCGCCTGCGCGAGGTGGCGCGCAACAAGGGCGCCACGGCCTACATGGTGGACAACGCCACCGAGCTGCGCCCCGAGTGGTTCGCGGGCAAGTCGCGCGTCGGGCTCACCGCCGGCGCCTCCGCGCCCGAGGTGCTGGTGAAGCAGGTGATCGAAACCTTGAAGACCTTTGGCGTGACCAAGGTCCGGCAACTCGACGGTATTCCCGAGAACGTGGTGTTTCCGCTGCCCAAGGGACTGGGCCAGGGGGCCGCCTAGGGACGGCCGGCAATTGAAAATGGCCCAAAGCAACGGGCCAGGTGGGATTAGACACAGTCCAAATCGGGGGCTAGAATGCAGCCATGAACGCGGCGCATTCCGGTCTGCCTCCTGGTGGGGGCGAAGGCGACGCCGGGGGGCCTTCCCGGGAGGGCATCTCCGAGCGGCTGCGCGCCCATGGCATCACCCCCACCCACCAGCGCATCGAAATCGCCAACGTTCTGTTCGACCGCTGCGAGCACCTCACCGCCGACCAGATTCTGGGCCTTGTGAACGCCCGCTATGCCGAGACCTCCAAGGCCACGGTGTACAACACCCTGAAGCTCTTCATCGAAAAAAAGCTCATCCGCGAGCTGATCGTCGATTCCACCTGCGTCATGTACGACCCCAACCCCAGCCCACACCATCATTTCTACGATGTCGAGAGCGGCCGGCTCACGGACATTCCCGGGGACGAAGTGCGGCTGGCCGCCATGCCCGAACTGCCGCCCGGCACCGTGGCCGACGGGGTGGACATCATCATCCGCACCCGGCCGGCCGGCGCGCCTTCAAAAGCCTCCGCTTGATATAATCCGCCCCTCCGAAGCGCTGACGTAGCTCAGTCGGTAGAGCAACTGATTCGTAATCAGTAGGTCGCCAGTTCGATTCCGGCCGTCAGCACCAAATACCCGTCCAAAGCAGTCCAAAGAAAGCCGGTTTTCCAAGATTTTCACAGGGAAACCGGCTTTTTTCTTATCCAAGCCGTCCAGGGCGCAGGCGCGATTCCTGGATCTTAGCCACGATGAATGGCCGCGCCTGAGCGCCCAGCGCGTATCTCCTCGGCTACGCGATAACACGAACAGGAAGCCGCGGTCAGCCCCTTGCGGTCGAGTATCGCGATATTGCCGCGGCTGTAGCGAATAATCCCCTTTCGTTGCAGCGCACCGGCCGCCTTGCTGACTCCCACCCTGCGCACGCCCAGCATGCGCGCGAGAAACTCCTGGGTCAGCCGGAACGGGCTGATTTGCGTGCGGTCATGGGTCATCAGCAGCCACCGCGCGAGCCGCGCCTCGACCACGTGAAAACGGTTGCACGCCGCGGTCTGGGTAATCTGCGCCATCAGGGCATGGATGTAGTACTGCGTTTCCCGCCGCAATGTTTCACTGCGGCGCAGATTCGACAGGAACGCCGCCGCCTTCATGCGCATCGCGGTTCCATCGCCCTGCACCAGCGCGCGAACCGGGGAAATCGTGATTTCCAGGGCCAGAGGAACTCCGACCATGCCTTCGCGGCCGATCAAGCCTACCTCCAGGGCCTGGTGCCGATCCACCAGCGTCAGCAACGAAACAATGGAGTCATTGGGAAAGTACACATAGCGCATACGCTGGCCGGGCTCGTACAGCACATCCCCATAGGACAGGCTGATTTCCTCCGCGTCCGCCATCAGGCGAAGGAGGTGCCGCCGCGGCAGGGCGGCGAGCAGGCGGTTGGCAACCGGCACTTGAGCCGCAATGGGCACGCGGAATTCCCCAGGCCGGTCGTTGCGGCGGAAATTTCCGCTGCTTGGGACGGGCCGAAATTTCTGCGTCGAGACTACGGCAAAGGTTCTGCGGCGTATGTACGGCAGCGCACGGTGACGCGCTGCTATCCGCGGCTCGTTTGTCGATCAATGGAGGCAGTACCGCTTTGCCGGAAAGAAAAGCCCCCCGGGCATTGCTGCCGGGGGGCTTAAGCATTCAGGGGTGAAGAGATGGAACCTTCCCTGAGCGCACACCCACCATAGCCGGTCTGCGCCCGTCCTGTATGTGCGGTGCCTCACACAGGGCATGCGAATTTTCGCCCTCCCCATTTTTGCCTTTTCCAATTCTGAATCTGGCGCATACTCGGCCGGGGCTTTTCCACACATTCATTCCAGGGGCAGACCATGGGCCGAGGCGACAAGAAATCCTTTCACGGCAAGTTGTTCAAGCATTCGTACGGCAAGACCCGCCCGGGGCGGGTTGCCAAAAAGGCGCCGCCCGGCGGCCAACCGGCAAGGTCGAAGTCGTAATGGCGACTGTTGCAGCGGAGAGCAGGGTGGAGCGGGCGGATTCCTGCAAGCGATCCTCGATCAACCCGCCAGCAGCAGGCTCACCGGATCGGGAGCCTGGGAACAACCCCTTTACCGACATATTGCATTACGGTCATTCCGAATTTGGGGAGCCCGTGGACGGCTGTGTGAAAGGCCTGGCGAGCATGCCTGGATTTGACGCCGTCGCAGGGGAAATTACCGAGATCCTGTGGAATCACCTGCCACTGGGGCAAACCAAGGGAAAAGAGCGGTTGACCAGAATGGCGCTTTTGCGCTTGAACGAAATCAAGCAGCGGCTCCAAAGACGCACCTGATGGCGCGGCTTGCCCGGCGCCGGCCTACCGCGACTCAAGGCAATGCGGCTGGGTCTGAAACCAGGATGACCGCCGGTGGCGCCGGTTTGGCGCTGACGAACATCACATCGGCGCCAGCCATCCCGAGCGCCTTGCCGGGGGGGAGCTTGAGGTACGCCTCGGATTCCGCCGCGTTCAGCCCGTAGGTGAAGGTCAGCGGGCCCCGGCTCGAAACGCCGGCTCCATGACCGCGCGTCAGGCCGAGCTGCTCGAACTGGAAGGTCGCTGTGGTGCCATCGGTGCACTTCATGCTGCCGGCGTTGCCCAGCATCGCGCCAAAGGTGAAATTGCCGAAACAGGTCAACGCGGGCGTTGCGCGCGACTGGATGCTGATGGTGCCCGTGCGGTCGAGGTTGCCGATGGCTTCTCCGGTAAAGAGTTCGCCGTTCAGGATGGTAATGACCGGTCCCGTGGTGGAGAAAATCCCCGCCGCCAGGGCGGCGGCGCAATACGGCAGCGCCAGCATGCCCAATGCAGCGACCAAACGGCTGCCCAGCCTCGAGTTCATGTAAGCCACCTTGCTTTTTCAACGATTGGGCCCATTGTGCGCTCCCCAGCCATTGCGGCGGTGTGCTCTCGCACATAAGGGCAAAAAAGGCGCGCAAGCAAACCCCATGGACGTTGGGGACAAATGCGCTTCTCCAATCGCGTCCTAAGCTGCCCAGCACACCGAGACGCATCGATATTGCGGCCATACTAGGCCCTGCCGATATCAAATGGCCCGCAGCATGGCTTCGCTGTTATCGCCCTTGATTAGGCCCATACAAGCGAGGGTTATGCAATGGATCGGGCTGTGGGCATGGATGCCAGCGAGCAGAAGGTGATCGACGACATCGCCGAGTTCGGGTGGCATTGCGTGCACGTCCAGGCGAATGGGTTGCAACCGCCCTTCAGCTATACGGTCGGGCTGTTCCATACCTATAAACGTCCGGAATTGTTCATTTCCGGACTACCCGCGCAAGTCACACAGCCCGTTCTGGAACGGGCCGTGCGATCCCTCCCGACGGAGAAGCCAATCAACATGTCCGGGTCCAACGGCGTGCTATTCGAAGGCATTTCCTGCGTTTTCGTCAAGGTACCGAACGCCGAGAGCTACCTTCAATTCGGCATCTGCCGCTGGTACTACCAGGGGCAGCCGTTTCCGGTCTACCAGATCGTGTGGCCTGATCGAGGCGGCCGCTTTCCATGGCACCCGCAGGCCTCAAGGTCATTCGGGGAGCTTCAACCGGTGCTCGGGCATGTCCGGCCCGGGGCCTGATTCCCCGACTGGCGACAGCCTTCTTCGGCCGCAAAGCTACGCGCGAAGCAGGAGCTATGAGCGGTGTCGCACGGACGCGGAGGCCCTGGGCCCTCTACATTCGGATTGCGACTTCACCTCCGGCAATCGTTGCCGAGGCTTTACTTCATCCTGCAATAAAAGGGAATTCTCATGATCTATGCGAAAACAGTTTCGATAGCGCTGCTGGGCCTTGCCCTGTGCGCTTGCCAACCGGCGACACCCCCCGCCACGGTAGTGGCCGTTCCCGGACCGGCCGGGGCCACCGGTGCACCCGGAACCACGGGCTTGACGGGCTCGACGGGTTCCCCCGGTTTCACCGGTGCGACCGGGTCTACCGGAGATACCGGTGAGAAAGGCTCTACCGGCTCTACCGGCTATACCGGGGCGACGGGATCCACCGGTGACACCGGGGCGCAGGGCCAGCGCGGCAAAACGGGCGACACC
>DATNCF010000499.1:0-13341 GCA_035571675.1 Burkholderiales bacterium
GGAAATAGACCGCGTGGTGCGCGACGGCGGCTACCTGTGCGTGGGCGACTTTCTGCCCGACTACCAGCAGCGCCGCCACTATCACCACCTGCCCGGCGCCGGGGTGTTCACCTACAAGCAGGACTACGCCGCCATTTTCGAGAGCCTGGGCACCTACCGCGCCCTGACGCGCGTGACCTACGAGAGCGGCGACGCGGCCGCGCCGCTCGCCCCCAGCCGCTCCGACGAGCGCAAAAGCTGCACCCTGCTGGCCAAGTCGCTGCACGGTTTCTATCCCGAGCAGGCCTGACCATGCGCACCGTTGCCATACTCCAGGCCCGGACCAGCTCCAGCCGCCTGCCCGGCAAGGTGCTGAAGCCCCTGTTTGGCCGGCCCATGCTGGCGCGGCAAATCGAGCGCGTGCGGCGCGCGGCGCGCCTGGATGAGCTGGTGGTGGCGACGAGCGTGGATGCGTCGGACGACGCCCTCGAGGCGCTGTGCCGGGAAGAGGGTGTGGCCTGTTTTCGCGGCAGCCTGGACGACGTGCTGGACCGGTTCTATCGCGCCGCCGAGGCCCAGGCCGCGGAAACGGTGGTACGCCTCACCGGCGATTGCCCGCTGGCCGATCCGGATCTGATCGACGCGCTGGTGGAATTCTTTTTCAGCGGCGGTTACGACTATGCCAGCAACGCCGTCCCGCCCACCTTTCCGGATGGGCTGGACGCAGAGGTGCTCGGCTTCGGCTGCCTGCGGCAGGCCTGGCGGCAAGCCACGCTGCCGTCGCAGCGCGAGCACGTCACCTCGTTCATCTACAACCATCCCGAGCGCTTCCGCGTCGGAAGCTACCGCAACCCCGTCGATCTCTCCCACTTGCGCTGGACGGTGGACGAGGCGGAGGATTTCGAGATGGTGAGCGGTGTCTATGCCGAACTCTATCCCGTCGATCCCCGCTTCGGCTGGCAGGACGTGCTTCGACTTCTGGAACGGCGTCCCGAACTGATTTCCAACTCTCGTTTCCGGCGCAACGAGGGCTACGACGCCTCATTGCGCCGCGACAACCCAGCCTGAGCAACCATGTCAGAACGCTATCGCCGATCCGAGGAATTTCTCAAGCGCGCCGAGGCCGTTATTCCGCTCGGTTCGCAGACCTTCAGCAAGAGCAAGACCCAGTATCCCCATGGAGTGTCGCCGTTTTTCATCGAGCGCGGCCAGGGCAGCCACGTCTGGGATATAGACGGTAACGAGTACATCGACTTCGTCAACAGCCTGTGCGCCGTCACCCTGGGCTACAAGGACCCGGACGTGGACGCGGCGGTGCGCGCTCAGCTCGAGCTGGGCGTGAGCTTCTCGCTGCCCCATCGCCTGGAGTGCGAGGTGGCGGAAAAGATCGTCGAGATGGTGCCGTGCGCGGAAATGGTGCGCTTTGGCAAGAACGGCACCGACGCCACTTCGGGCGCGGTGCGCATCGCGCGCGCGCATACCGGCCGCGATCGGGTGGCCGTGTGCGGCTACCACGGTTGGCAGGACTGGTACATTGGCTCCACCGCCCGCAACCTCGGCGTGCCACAGTCCACGCGCGAGTTGACGCACAACTTCGCCTACAACGACATCGAGTCGCTGCACGCGCTGTTTCGGCAATGGCCGGGTCAGTTCGCCGCCGTCGTCATGGAGCCGACCAATCTCTTCCCGCCCGAGAACGGGTTCCTCGAAAAGGTGCGCGAGCTGAGCCATCAGCATGGCGCGGTGCTGGTATTCGACGAAACCATCACGGGATTCCGCTTCGCCAAGGGCGGGGCGCAGGAGCTGCTGGGGGTGACCCCCGACCTCGCCACCTTTGGCAAGGGCCTGGCCAACGGCTATGCCCTGTCCGCGGTGGTGGGCCGTGCCGACCTGATGCGCCTTATGGAAGAGGTCTTCTTCTCGTCCACTTTCGGCGGCGAGACGCTGTCGCTTGCGGCGTCGCTCGCCACGCTGGAAAAGCTGCAGAAGCAGCCCGTGATCGAGACCCTTTACAGCCAGGGCCGCAAGCTGATCGACGGCGCCGCGGAGCGCGTGGCGCGACACGGCGTGGGCCACATCCTGGGCACAGCGGGCAACCCGACCTGGAGCTTTCTCCTCATCCGTGACGCCGCGCCCTATTCGCAGTGGGAGATCAAGACCCTGTTCATGCAGGAAATGCTGGCGCGCGGCGTGCTCATCCTGGGGACGCACAACATGAGCTATGCGCACAGCGAGGCCGACATCGCGCGCACCCTGGCGGCCTACGACGAGGTCTTTCCCATGCTGAAGGAGGCCGTGGACGGCAAGCGCCTGACCTCCATGCTGCGCGCGGCGCCGCTGCAGCCGCTGTTCAAGATCCGCTGAGGTAGTGAGGATGCGAGCTGGAGAGAGCCATGAGCACTGAGCCGTTTCCTACGCCATTCACCGCCTCGTTCACAATCGCGGGGCGCCGCATCGGCATGGACGCGCCGCCGTTCGTGATCGCCGAGATGTCGGGCAACCACAACCAGTCCCTGGAGCGGGCGCTGGCCATTGTCGATGCCGCCGCCGACGCCGGCGCGCACGCCCTCAAATTGCAGACCTACACCGCCGACAGCATGACCCTGGACTTGCGCGAGCGCGAGTTCCTGGTCAACGATCCGGGCAGCCTGTGGGCTGGCCGCTCGCTGTACGACCTGTATCGGGAGGCGGCCACCCCCTACGAATGGCACAAGCCGCTGTTCGAGCGCTGCCGCCAGCGCGGCCTGATCGCCTTCAGCACGCCCTTCGACGCGGCTGCGGTGGATTTCCTGGAGAGCCTGGACGCGCCCTGCTACAAGATCGCCTCGTTCGAGAACATCGACCTGCCGCTGATCCGCCGCGCCGCCGCCACCGGCAAGCCGATAATCATGTCCACGGGCATGGCCACCGCGGCGGAACTCGATGAAGCCGTGCGGGCGGCGCGCGGGGCAGGGTGCAGGCACCTGGTGCTGCTAAAGTGCACCAGCACCTACCCGGCCAACCCTGCCATGAGCAATCTGCTCACCATTCCGCACATGCGCGGCCTGTTCGGCTGCGAGGTGGGCCTGTCCGACCACTGCATGGGCGTGGGCGCAGCGGCCGCCGCCGTGGCGCTGGGCGCCAGCGTGGTGGAAAAGCATTTCACGCTCAGCCGCGCCGAAGGCGGGGTGGACGTGGGATTTTCCCTGGAGCCGCAGGAATTCGCGGCGCTGGTCACCGAATGCGAGCGTGCCTGGCTAGCGCGTGGAGCGGTGAGCTACGGACCGACCGAAAAGGAGATTCCATCGCTGGACTTCAGGCGCTCGATCTACGTAGTCAAGGATATCAAGGGTGGTGAGTTGCTCACGGCCGGTCATCTGCGCGCCATACGCCCGGGCTTCGGCCTGCCGCCCAAGTACATGGATGTGCTGGTGGGCAAGCGTGTCAACCAGGACGTGGCGCGCGGCACGCCCATGAGCTGGTCGCTGCTCGACTGATCATGCTGCAGACCGCGCTGAAGCTGTACGGGCTGTTCGAGGCGCGGGAAAAGCGCCGCCTGTACGGCGTCATCGCCGCCATGCTGTCGGTAGCCGTGTTCGACATGGCCGGCGTCTTTTCCATCATGCCGTTCATGGCGCTGGTGGCCAATCCCGGCGCGGTGCATGCGCTTCCCGCCATGGAAAGGCTGTACACGTGGCTGGGCGCCCAGTCGCCGCGGGATTTCCTGATGACGGCCGGCCTGGTCACGCTGGCGCTGATCGCAGTGAGCAACGCCATGGGGGCGTTCTCCACCCGCCTCATGCTGCGGTTCTCGTACCGCCAGGAGCACCTGCTGTCGCGGCGCCTGCTGCGCGCCTATCTGCACCGCCCCTACGTGTTCTACCTCACCCGCAACACCGCGGAACTGTGGAAGAACGTGTTCTCCGAGGTCACCGACATTGTGCACGGCATGCTCATCCCGGGCATGCAGGCGCTGGCGCGGGCCTGCGTCACCTTGGCCGTGCTGGCGTTGCTGGTGGCCGTGCGGCCGTTTCTGGCGCTCACCATCAGCGCGGTGCTGGCCGCGGCCTTCCTGCTGGTATTCGGCATTTTCCGCGCCCCGCTCGCGCGCGCCGGCGTGAAGTACCGCCAGGCCCAGGAACAGCGCTTCAAATCCGCGAGCGAGGCGCTTGGAGGCATCAAGGAAATCAAGCTCTATGGGCAGGAGGCGGCCTTCCTGGGGCGCTACGACCGGGCTTCCGAAAGCGTGGCCACCGCGGCCGCCACCAGTCACGTCGTCTCGCAGCTCCCCCGCTATGCGCTGGAGGTGGTGGCTTTCGGCGGCATCGTTGTCCTGGTCCTTTACCTGCTGTCCACCGCCGGCAGCCTCGACCAGGTGCTGCCGCTGCTCACCCTGTACGCCTTGGCCGGCTACCGGCTCATGCCGGCGCTGCAACAGATGTTCGCCGCCGCGGGCTACATGCGTTTTCACGCCAAATCGCTGGACGCGCTGACGGCCGACCTGCGCGACGACGCCGGTGGGAACGAGCCGCGCGCACCGCGCGTGCCGATGCAGCAGGCGCTGAAACTGGACGGGATCGGCTTTGCATACGAGGGCAAAGACGCGCTGCTCGACGGGGTGACGCTGGAGATTCCGGCCCGACGCACCGTGGCCCTGGTCGGCCCCACGGGCTCGGGCAAGACCACGCTGGTCGACCTCATCATGGGACTGCTGACGCCGCAGAGCGGTCGCCTGCTGGCCGACGGGGTGCAGGTCGATGCCGCCAATCTCGCCGGCTGGCAGCGCAATTTCGGCTACGTGCCGCAAAGCATCTACCTGGTCGACGACAGCATCGCGGCCAACATCGCCCTGGGCGTGGAGGCCGCGTCCATCGACATGGCGCGGGTGCGGCGCGCGGCGCGCATGGCCAGCCTGGACGGCTTCATCGAGTCCGAACTGCCGCAGGGCTACGACACGCCGGTGGGCGAACGGGGCGTGAGGCTGTCCGGCGGCCAGCGCCAGCGCGTCGGCATCGCCCGCGCCTTGTATAACGACCCCCCCATCCTGGTTTTCGACGAGGCCACCAGCGCCCTGGACGGCGCCACCGAGGCCGAGGTCATGGAGGCCATCACCGGCCTGGCCGGCACCAAGACCCTGATCCTGATCGCGCATCGCCTCTCAAGCGTGCGCGTTTGCGACAAGGTCTACCTCATCGCCGGCGGCAAGGTGGTCGACAGCGGCAGCTACCGCGAACTGTTCGACAACAACCCCACGTTCCGCAACATGGCGCTGATGCAGGACACCAGCGCATGAACGTCGCCGCGGTGATCGAGGCGAGGATGACCTCGTCGCGCCTGCCCGGCAAGGTGCTGATGCCGGCCGGCGGAAAGCCGCTGCTTGCGCACCTCGTGGAGCGCCTGCAGCGCGCGCCCTCTATTCATCGCGTCGTGCTCGCCACCACGGTGAACGGGACCGACGACGTCCTGGCGCAGTTCGCGAAGGACCACGGCATCGCCTGTCACCGCGGCAGCGAGGAAGACGTGATGGCGCGCGTGATCGGCGCCGCCGATTCGGTGGCCGCCGACGTGGTGGTGGGCATCACCGGCGACTGCCCGCTGATTGACCCCGTGCTGGTGGAACAGCTGGTGAGGATGTACCTGCACAACCGTTGCGACTACGCCAGCAACTGCGAAGTGCGCGGCTATCCCGAGGGCATGGACACCCAGGTGTACGCCCTGGCGGCGCTGAAGCGCTCGGCGGCCATGACCGGCGACGCGCTCGACCATGAGCACGTCACCTTGCACATGCGCAACCATCCGGAACTGTTCCGGCACCTGTACCTCGTCGCGCCGCAGGACCTGGCCTGGCCGGAACTGCACCTGTCGGTGGACGAGCAGCCGGACTATGTCCTGGTCAAGACCCTGATCGAGCATTTCGGCCCGGCCAACCGCTTTTTCGGCTGCCGCGACATCATCCAGGCGCTGCGCGCCCATCCGGAATGGGTGAAGATCAACGCGCACGTCCAGCTGAAAGGCGACCACTGATGCGCTTTTCCGCCGCGGTCATCGGATTGGGCAACATCGGCATGGGATACGACTATGACGAGCCGGACCGTGTCCTCACGCACTGCCGCGCCTTCGCCGCGCATCCAGGATTCGAGCTGGCTGCCGCCGCCGACCCGGACGCCGCGGCGCGCCAGCGCTTCATGCGCCAGTACGGCCGGCCTTGTTTTGCAAGCCCTGGCGAGTTGATGCAACACCTGCGCCCGGAGGTGTTCGCCATCGGGGTGCCCACCCCCCTGCACGCGGATACGCTGCAGCAGCTGCTGGACGCGCGGCCCAGGGCCGCGCTGTGCGAAAAGCCGCTGGCCCATAACCTGCCGGCGGCGCGCGGCATGGTGGAGACCGCCGCCGCTGCGGGCTGCGCCTTGGCGGTGAACTACATGCGCCGCTTCGATCCGGGTGTGAGCCAGCTCAAGGCCGCGATCGCGGACGGCGAGCTGGGCGAGGTGTACAAGGGCACGGCCTGGTACAGCAAAGGACTGAGGCACAACGGCACCCACATGATCGACCTGCTGCGCTTCCTGCTTGGCGAGGTCGAAGCGGTCAGTCTCGTTGACCGGGGCAGGCTGTGGGCGGGCATCGATCCCGAGCCGGACTTCAGGCTGCAATTCGGCGCGGCGCAGATTACGGTGCTGGCGGCGCGTGAGGAGTGCTTCTCGCACTTTCAGCTTGAATTGCTGGCTAGCCGGGGCCGCGTTTTGTATGCCGACGGCGGCGAGTCCATCCAGGTCTCGATTCTCGAGGGCACGGGCAGCGCACGTCTGGCGCCGCAGGCCGGCCGTTTTCGCGCGGACCTGGGCCGTTACCAGTGGCACGTGGCGCGCGCGCTGCACGCGCACCTCGACCACGGTGAAGCACTGCCCTCGGATGGCGTCAGCGCCCTGGCGACTCAGGAAACTGTTGAAAAAATTCTATCCCAGTGTGAGACAGCAGCATGACCCAGCTTGCCCTGTTCGGCGGCCCGCGCAGCATCGACCGCGAATTTCCGCGCTACAACCCCATTGGCCGGGAGGAGATGGCGGCTGCTCAGCGCGTGCTCCAATCCGGCGTGCTGTCCAAGTTCCTCGGCGCCTGGGATGCCGATTTTTACGGCGGGCCGGAGGTGCAGGGCTTCGAGCGCGAATGGGAACGGGCGTTCAGGACGAAGCACGCGGTCACGGTGAATTCCGCCACCTCCGGACTGATCGCGGCCCTGGGCGCGGTGGGCGTGGAACCGGGCGATGAAGTCATCGTCAGCCCCTGGACCATGTCGGCCTCGGCCACGGCCATCCTGGTGTGGAACGCCATTCCCGTGTTCGCCGATATTCAGTCCGATACATTCAACCTCGATCCCATTGCTGTGGAAAAAGCCATCACGCCGCGGACGCGCGCCATCATGGCCGTGGACATTTTCGGCCAGGCGGCCGACCTGGACGCGCTCATGGCCATCGCTCGCCGCCACGGCCTGGCCGTCATCGAGGACTGCGCCCAGGCGCCTGGCGCGTTGCATGGCGCGCGCTACACCGGCACCGTGGCCGACATCGGCGTCTACAGCCTCAACTACCACAAGCACATCCACACCGGCGAGGGCGGCGTGTGCGTGACCGACGACGCGCGCCTGGCCGAGCGCATGCAGCTCATCCGCAACCACGCCGAATCCGTCGTGGGCGACAAGGGCGTCACCGAGATCGACAACATGATCGGTTTCAATTTCCGCATGACGGAAATCGAGGCGGCCATCGGCCGTGAGCAGTTGAAAAAACTGCCGGCCCTGGTGGCCAGCCGCCAGGCGCTGGCGGCGCGGCTTTCGCAGGGGCTGGCCGGTCTGAAGGGACTGCAGACGCCGGTGGTGAGAAGCGGCAACACCCATGCCTACTACGTCTACCCCATGACGGTGGATGCCGCCGCGACCGGCGTGGGCAGGGATCGCCTCATCGAGGCCCTGGCCGCCGAAGGCCTGGCCGTGGGCGGGGGTTACGTGAACCTGCACCTGCTGCCCATGTATCAGCGGCGCATCGCCTACGGCAAGGGCGGCTATCCGTGGAAGGGCGGACCGTACCGGGGCGCGGTGGACTACTCCAAGGGCATCTGCCCGGTGGCCGAATCCCTGCATCAAAGCCGGCTCATGCACATCGGCATGTGCCAGTTCGACTACCGCGGCGAGGACATGGAACTGCTCGCGGCGGCGTTCCGCAAGGTGTGGGCGTCGCTCGACGCGCTGTGACCGGGAATGCCGCCCAGCCGCCTGCTCATCTTCGTCGAGGACGCCAGCCCGGCCAACTACGCCGCCCTGCTGCTGCCGGCCCTGCGTGAGCGGGGCGTGAGCACGACCGTGTGCGCCACGCGTATCGCCGCCGAACAGTTGCGCGCGCAGCACGTGGATTTCACGGCCACCGATCCCACCACGCACGCGGGCACTTTGATCGGGCAGGTGGGCGCCGGGGCGATTCTGGCGGGCACGGCCGAGAATCCGGATAGCCTGGGCCTGGCGCTGATTGATGCCGCGCGCGAGCGCCGCCTGCCCTCGGCGGCCTTCGTGGATGCCCGCGTCAATGCCGAAATCCGCCTGCGCGGCCGCGGCAATCAACCCCTGGCCCACCGGCCCGATTGGCTGCTGGCGCCGGATGCCTGGACGCGCGAGGCCTTCGTGAAGCTCGGATTCCCTGCGCGGCGCATCGAGGTGTGCGGGCACCCCCGCTACGACCATGTGCTCGAAATGAAGCGCCAATGGGGGCCCGCCGGCCATGCCCTCATGCGCGCCCGCCACTACGGGGACGCCGGAGACCGTCCGATCTGGGTGTTCATCAGCGAAGGCCGGCCGCGCTTCGATGTCGCGGCTGAGCCGGATCCGAGCGAATATCTTTTTCGCGGACGGGGTGCCCGGCGCCGCAACGCCGTGGTGCTCGAAGAAGTCCTGGACGCGCGCAACGGCGGGAGGCGCCAAAGCGGTTCTTCGCCGCCTTATTTCGTGTATCGTGCGCACCCGACCGAAGATGCCGCGGACTGGATGCCCTATTGCAACGAATTCGACCGCCTCAGCCGCGCCGAGCCGGCGCTGGAAGTGGTCTATGCCGCTGACCGGGTCATCGGCATGACCTCCACCCTGCTGCTGGAAGCGGCGCTGTTGGGCATGCCCTGCCTGGGCGTCATGCCCACGCGCGCCGACAGGCAACTGCTGCCGGGCCTGGGCGGACTGATTCCGGTGGTGGAAAACCGTGCCGAGCTCCAGGCTGCGCTGGACGCGGCGCCGAAGCCGGTGGATGCCGGGGTGGCTCTCCCCGAAGTTCCGGCGGGCGCGGTGGAGCGCGCCGCGGCGTTTGTTCAAGCGCGCTTGATGCACGGCTCCCCGGCCTGAAAATCGCGGTCATCATGTCTTCCCCCATCATCGAAACACCCCGCCTGCGTATCGAGCCGTTTCGCCAGGAACATCTCACCGCGCGCTACGTGGCCTGGCTCAATGATCCCGAGGTGGTGCGCTTCAGCGAACAGCGCCATCGTGCTCACACCCTGGAGTCCTGCCGTGAATACTGGCAATCTTTTGCCGGGACGCCGCATTTCTTCTGGGCCATGGTGGCCAAGGAAGCATCGCTGGGCCACATAGGCAACATGAATGCCTACGTCGACGCGCCGAACGGCGTGGCCGATGTCGGCATTCTTATAGGCGAACGGACCTCCTGGGGCAGGGGCTACGGCCTGGAAGCCTGGACGGCCGTGTGCAGGTTCTTGCTCGGCAGCGGGCTGCGCAAGATCACCGCGGGGACCCTGGCCACCAACACCGGCATGCTCACCATCATGGACAGGGCTGGCATGGTGGAGGACGGCCGCCGTGCGCTGCAATGCCTTTGGGAAGGTTCGCCCGTGGACATCTGCCACCGCGCCCTGTTTGCCGACCGATCGGGGCGCGCCGCAGCAGGGCCGGCATGAGAGGACTGCTGTGGAAAGTCCTTGGCCGGCTTTCGCATTACCTGCGATCCCTGTCCTGCGGGCCCGGCGAATCCGCCCTGGTGGCAGCCAACCGCGCTTTCTGGCCAAGCCAGTTTCCCGAACGCGGCACGCGCAGCGGCCGTTTCGTGCTGGTGGAGTTCCAGGCCAATCCGGTCATCGACCTGTACAACGCCTCGTTTGCCGCCATCACGGCCCAGGCGCGCGGCGAAACGCCGCTGTTCCTGGCGCGCTACTTCCACGATCGGGCGCGCGTCCGGGTGCTGCGTTCCTACCATCCCGCAGCAAAGATCGTCTTCACCAATGGCCCGGGGTTCTGGGCGGGGCGGGTGGCGGCACTGTTCCGCGCCTGGTCGGCCTACCGCCGCATCCGCAGCCCGGCCGAAATACTCGATTTCCAGGTCGACGGCATCCGCTTCGGCGACCTGATTTACGACAACATCCTCATCAAGGGCTACGCGACCATCCGCCGCGTCGACTACCGCTGCCTGATGGTGCTGTATGCCTTTTTTGCCGAGCGGCATGTTCTGCGCCGGATATTGAAGCGGCATCCCGTGGGCAGCGCCATTCTCAGCCACACCATCGGCCTCATGGGCGGGGTGTTCTCGCGCTACCTGGTGCAGCGCGGCGTCGAGGTGATCAACCGTGTGGGGGCCGACGAGATTCTGCTGGTGAAGTACCGCAAGCTCGCCGACATCGGCTTCTATCCGGCCAAGCCCGAGCCGCGCTATTTCGAGCGCATGATGAGCCTGCCCGACCACGTGGTCATGCCTCTGGCAGAGCGCTACATCGACCAGCGCCACTCCCAGGGCATCAAGCACATCGCGGTCGAACGCGCCTTCAAGCGCGACAGCCGGATTTTCTCCTCGCCGCGGGAATTCTGCGAACAGTACGGCCTCGACCCGGCCAAGCCGGTGGTGTTCGTCATGCTGCATGCCTTCAACGACCACCCGCACTCCCATTTCAACCGCCGCATGCTGTACCAGGACTATTACGACTGGTTCGAGAAGACCCTGGCCGTGGCGTGCCGGCAGCCCGGGGTCAACTGGGTGTTCAAGGAACACCCGGTGGCCGACTACTATCCCACCAAGGATGCAGATCTGGACGCGATGTTCCGCGATGTGCGGGAGCCGCACGTGCTGTGGCTCAACCGCCGTGCCGATTTCAATGCCTTCTCCATCCGCAACGTGGCCCACGCCATTCTCACCTGCCTGGGCACGGCGGGCATGGAATACGCCTGCTTCGGCATACCCTGCGTGCTGGCCGGCGAAAGTCCTTTCAGCGGTTTCGGCTTCACCGACGAGCCCGCCACCGTGGCTGACTACGAGCGCCGGTTGGAGACCATTGCCTCCATGCCCAGGCTGACACCCGACCAGGTGAAACGCGCCAAGCTGGTGATGTACTTCGAACTGGAGATGTGCAATGCGCTGCACTATCCGTTCTGCCGCTATTACAACTTCGACGAGGTCCTGGCGGTGAGCGCCGATTCCGTCCGGCGTGACGGCGCGCGCGCCCTGGAGACCACCGACCCGGCGGAATTTCGGCACATCATCGCGGTGCTGACGGATTTTCTGCGCACGCCCGGCTGGATTCAGTCCCTGAACTTCGAAAAGTACCCGTTCATGGCGGACGCGCTTGGGGCGCGAATGAGCGCCAGCGCGGGCGTGGCGCGCTGCGATGTGGATTAAAATGACGGTGTACGAGCCGTGCGTGATGGAGAAAACGGAGAGTTGGAAATGAAATGCCGGATTTGCGGCCGCGAGGCGCAGCCCTTCATGTCGTTCGGGCGCATGCCCATCGCCAACGGTTTCGTCACCCCCGGGCAGTTCAAGGACGAGTATTTTTTCGAGTTGGCGCCGGTGTTCTGCGAGGGCTGCTCGGGTTTCCAGATCCTGGAACAGCCCGCGGCTCAGCTCATGTTCCACGAGAACTACGCCTTTTTCTCCCGCACCTCGCGGCGCATGGCCGCCCACTTCGCGGATTTCGCCCGGTGGCTGCGGGGAAGGGTTGAGGGGGCGGGGGCTTCCGACCCCTTCGTGGTGGAACTCGGCAGCAACGACGGCATCATGCTGGAGCACTTCGCCAAGGCCGGCATCCGCCATCTCGGGGTGGAGCCCTCGGCCAACGTGGCCGCCGAAGCGCGCAGGCACGGCGTGGACTGCGTCACGGAGTTTTTCACGCCGGCGCTGGCAGGGCGCATCGCCGCCGAGCGCGGGCGCGCCGACGCCATCAGCGCGGCCAACGTGATGTGCCACATTCCCGACCTGCACGACATTGCGCGCGCCGCCGACAGACTGCTCGGTCCCAGGGGCATCCTGGTGTTCGAGGAACCGTATCTGGGCGACATGATCGCCAAGACCTCCTACGACCAGATCTACGACGAGCATGTCTACGTCTTCTCGGCGTTGTCGGTGTCGAACCTCTTCGAGCGCCACGGCTTCGAACTGATCGACGCCCTGCCGCAATCCACGCACGGCGGCTCCATGCGCTACGTGCTGGCGCGCAAGGGCGCGCACGCCAAGGCGCCAGCGGTGGCCGAAGTCGTCGCCCGCGAGCGCGCCCAGGGCCTGCACCTGCCAGAAACCTATGCCGGCTTCCGGCGCAATTGCGAGCGCTCGAAGGAGCAACTGCTCAAGCTGCTGCGGGACTTGAAGGCGCAGGGGCGGCGCGTGGCCGGCTACGGCGCCACTTCCAAGAGCACCACGGTGATCAATTACTGCGGCATCGACCCGAGCCTGATCGAATTCATCAGCGACACCACGCCCATCAAGCAGGGCAAGTTCACCCCCGGCGCGCACATTCCCGTGAAGCCCTACGAGGCTTTCTGCGCCCAGCCGCCGGACTACGCTTTGCTGTTCGCCTGGAACCACTCCCAGGAAATCTTCGACAAGGAAAAGGATTTCTCGGATAACGGCGGCAAGTGGATCGTGTACGTGCCGGACGTATCGGTCATCGGATGATTCCGGCCAGCAACCCGCAGGCGCAATTCCAGGCGCACAAGACGCGGATCGAAGCCGCCATCGCCCGCGTGCTGGCGAGCGGGCGCTATATTCTTGGGCCCGAAGTGGCCGCCTTCGAGCGCGAATTCGCGGGCTATTGCGGTACGAGCGAGTGCGTCGGCGTGGCCAACGGCACCGAGGCGCTGATGCTGGCCCTGCGGGCGCTGGGCATCGGGCCGGGCGACGAGGTCATCACGGTGTCGCACACCGCCGTGGCCACGGTGGCCGCCGTTGAACTGGCGGGGGCGGTTCCCGTGCTGGCCGACGTGGCCGAGGGCGGCTATTGCATCGATCCCGCGGCGGTGGAGGCGCTGGTCACGCCGCGCACCCGCGGCGTGATCGCCGTGCACCTGTACGGCCAGCCGGCCGACATGGAGGCGCTGCTCGCGCTCAGCCGGCGCCGCAACCTGCGGCTGATCGA